>QIEW01000458.1 GCA_003230535.1 bacterium | reverse complement strand
AGGCCGATGGTCGGGCTGCAATGAAAAATTTATTGGGAGGGAAAGGCGCGAACCTGGCTGAGATGACCAACCTCGGGATCCCTGTTCCTCCGGGGTTTACTATTACTACTGAAGCATGCACTGCTTATTGTGAAAATGACAAGCAACTTCCTCCGGGTCTCTGGGATGAAGTGGAGGGGAAGCTGAAGCAGGTCGAGGATCTTATGGGGGCCAAATTCGGGTCTGCCGAGACGCCGCTGCTGGTTTCGGTGCGCAGCGGGGCGCGCATCTCCATGCCGGGGATGATGGACACCGTGCTTAATCTGGGGTTAAATAACCGGACTGTGGAAGGGCTGGCTAAGGCGGCGGGCGGGAATAATCGTTTTGCCTATGATTGCTACCGTCGGTTTATTCAGATGTATGGGAATGTAGTATTAGGAATAAATTCGTCGGAATTTGAGCGGCTGTTAGAGGAGAAAAAGAGAAAATTGGGGGTTGAATTAGATACAGAGTTACCCGACCAAGTTCTTTGGGAGTTGATAGGTGAATATAAACAAAAGGTTAAGAAAAAAACAGGCCGGGATTTTCCGGGATTTTCCTGATGAACCAAAAGAACAACTAAAACAAGCCGTTGGGGCGGTTTTCGACTCCTGGGATAATAAAAGAGCTATAGAATATAGAAGGATACATAAAATACCCGGTCATTGGGGGACTGCGGTAAATATACAAACCATGGTATTTGGCAATTTAGGTAATGATTCCGGCACCGGGGTAGCTTTTACCAGAAATCCGGCTACCGGTGAAAAAATATTTTTCGGCGAGTATCTTATAAATGCCCAGGGAGAGGATGTAGTGGCCGGTATCCGCACGCCTCATCCCATAAATATCGCCCAGAAGAGGGGGAGCGATCTGCCCTCCATGGAAGAAGAAATGCCGGACGTCTACCGGCGATTGGAAGATATATATAAGAAGCTGGAGCAGCATTATGCATTATACCGATATGCAGGATATTGAGTTTACCATCCAAAAAGGGAGGCTGTATATGCTCCAGACCAGGACCGGTAAACGTACCGCCGCCGCGGCGATCAAAATTGCTGTAGATATGCTAAAGGAAGGTCTGATTGATAAAAAGACGGCGGTGCTACGGGTGGAACCGGAGCAGCTTGATCAGCTTCTCCATCCCATGATTGATCCGAAAGCTAAACTGGAAGTTTTTGCTAAAGGATTGCCGGCTTCCCCGGGAGCTGCGGTAGGACAGGTGGTTTTTACTGCCGAGGCCGCAGTAACGGAGGCAGAGCTGGGTAAGGCGGTGATATTGGTGCGCAGCGAGACTTCTCCCGAAGATATTGCCGGCATGAACGCCGCCAAGGGTATTCTTACCTCCACCGGCGGGATGACCTCTCATGCGGCGGTGGTGGCCCGTGGAATGGGCAAGCCCTGCGTAGCCGGTTGCGGAGCTATTGTTGTGCATGAGGAGGAGAAGAGATTTACTGTGGAAGGGTTGGATATAAAGGAGAGGGAATGGATTACCCTGGACGGAACCACGGGGAGGGTAATCAAAGGCCGGACAAAGTTAGTGGAGCCTGAATTATCAGGGGAGTTTGGCACTTTTATGTCTTGGGCGGATGGGTTCCGGCAGCTTCGGGTGCGCACTAACGCCGATACGCCGCATGACGCTGAAGTCGCTCGTAAGTTCGGCGCCGAAGGGATCGGACTTTGCCGGACCGAACATATGTTTTTTGGGAAAGAACGCCTCTCCATTGTGCGGGAGATGATCTTAGCCGACACCAAGGAAGTCCGAATAGCAGCCTTGGATAAGCTGCTTCCGATGCAGAGAAACGATTTTAAAGGAATACTTGAGGTTATGGCTGGAAAACCGGTAACCATTAGGCTGTTGGATCCGCCGCTGCATGAGTTTTTGCCTAACCGGGAGGATCTGTTGCATGAAACTCAAACTGCGGGATGTCTCTTCCTTATCTAAGATAGATGAGCTTCTCGTCCAAATCCGGCAGAAGGAGGCTGTTTTAGATAAGGTGCGGAGCTTGCATGAGTTTAATCCGATGCTGGGACACCGGGGGTGTCGTCTGGGTATTACTTATCCTGAAATATACAAAATGCAGGTGCGGGCTATCTTTGAGGCCGCCTGCGAGTTGATCAAAAAAGGTGTTAGCGTGATCCCGGAGGTAATGATCCCGCTGGTGGGCCATGTAAAAGAGTTGCAGTTTACAAAAAAGGATGCTGTCGAGGTAGCCGAAGAAGTTATCCGGCGGTTGAGAATTAAGGTTAAATACTCTATTGGAACTATGATAGAAATTCCCAGGGCTGCTCTGACCGCAGATGAGATTGCCCAAGAAGCGGAGTTCTTCTCCTTCGGCACCAACGATCTGACACAGATGACCTTCGGTTTTTCCCGCGATGATGCCGGCGTGTTTCTGCCGGGCTATGTGGAGAAAGGTATTTTGGAAGCCGACCCCTTCGTTACCATAGATCAGGTGGGAGTGGGGAAGCTGATAAAGACCGCGGTGAGGTTAGGGCGGGGTGTTCGGCCCGGTCTTAAGGTGGGTATTTGCGGCGAGCATGGCGGCGACCCGGCCTCAGTCGAGTTCTGCCACAAAGTCGGCCTGAACTATGTCAGCTGCTCCCCCTACCGGGTGCCAATCGCCAGATTAGCCGCCGCCCACGCTAAGCTGAAGGAACAGGAATGACAAAGGGCATATGTCCTTAAGTGAACTGCATTGAGGTTAGGGGGGAATTATGTTTTCAAAGGAATTGATCTTAGATGAAATGGAGCAGATGCCAGAGCCGCTCCTAGAAGAGGTATTGGACTTTATCCGTTTCTTGAAAACAAAAGTGTTGAAGAAGAAACTGGGGACGGCGCTAGCCAGTGAATCATCCCTTAGCAAAGATTGGCTGACACCGGAAGAGGATGAGGCATGGCGAGATTTGTAAAAGGTGATGTAGTGGTGGTTCCATTCCCTTTCTCTGACTTAACCCAAGCCAAAAGACGCCCAGCTTTGGTTATGGCAGAATTGGTGGGAGATGATCTGATTTTATGCCAGGTAACCGGCCAATGGGTTAAGGATGAGTATGCTATTCCAATTGACGGCAATGATTTTGCCACCGGCACCTTAAAGAAAAACAGTCATGTCAGACCAAATCGTATCTTTACCGCAGATCGGCACATTATCTTATATCAGGTTGGACATCTTAAACCAGAAAAACTTACTGAAATAATTGAGAAGATAGTAAGTATACTACGGCAATGAAATAAGGATTATTGGCAAGAGTTATCGGCAATCAAACTCAAACCATAGATGCGGGTATTTGCGGCGAGCATGGCGGCGACCCGGCCTCAGTTGAGTTCTGCCACAAAGTCGGCCTGAACTATGTCAGCTGCTCCCCCTACCGGGTGCCAATCGCCAGATTAGCCGCCGCTCACGCTAAGCTGAAGGAGGAGTAATTCAGGTTTTGAGGCGTCTCTACCTTTATGTTGAGAAACCGCCTCAAAATGATAAGGTTTATCAGGAAAGTAGCCCGGAAGATAATTATTGAATCGGAGTACTGCGCTGATAAGAGAGCTTTTACGGATATTACCAAAGACGATATCCTGGATGTTGTTTTTAACGGTATAATAATAGAAGATTACCCCAAAGATAAAAGGGGCCACAGTTGCTCATCCAAAGAGGGGAATCTCCATCAGGGCAGTTAAACGGTTTGCATATAAGCCGTAATCGACATACACGACCCTAATTCAGATAACATAATGTGGGATAAAGACTTTTGGCTGCCTTATAATTTTGGTTGTCTGCCCAGAGAATATGCGGAGTTCGGTAAAGCCCGGGCGGCTATCCTGCCTATCCCATTTGAGCATACCACCAGTTGGGCGCCCGGCGCCCGGTTTGGGCCGCAGGCGATTATTTCGGCCTCCCGAAATCTGGAGCTGTATGCGGGGGATTTGTACCCTCGAAGAGGTGGAGCCTGATTTATCATCACCTGAAGGGATGATAAATAAAATATCCGAGATTACTTCCTGGTTGGTAGATTCAGGGAAATTGCCGGTCGCTCTAGGTGGGGAACATACTATAACGGCAGGCTTAGTGAGGGCATTAGCTAAAAAGTATCCCAGGCTGGGAGCGCTCCAGCTTGATGCTCATGCTGATTTACGGGAAAGCTACCAGGGAACACCCTGGAGTCACGCTTGTGTTATGCGCCGGGTGCTGGAGCATGAGGTTCCGATAGTTCAGGTGGGCGTCAGATCCTTGTGTTATGAGGAAGCGCAATATGCTGCAACGCGGGAGTTGCCGCTTTATTTTGCCCGGAACATCCTGGAGGGGAGCGGTTGGCGGCGGAAGATTTTGGCTCATTTGCCCGCTGAGGTTTATATAACCGTAGACTTGGATGTCTTTGATCCGTCTATTATGCCGGCGGTAGGTACGCCGGAGCCTGGGGGTTTGGGATGGTATTGGGTTATGGAGCTGCTTCGGGAAGTGGCCAAAATGCGTCGGGTGGTGGGTTTTGATGTGGTGGAACTGGCCCCGCAGCCGGGAAACCGGGCGCCGGATTTTTTAGGGGCCAAATTAGTTTATAAATTATTAGGTTATATTTTCCAGGGGGAAAAGCAGTCTCTCTGAGAATATGTATATTTCATTCTGTTAGTTAACTGGGTAAAATTGCTTTGCAACTATAAAGCTTATAAATAACAGGGAGATGGTTTTATGTTAGACATGATGCGGAGGCATCTGGAGTCGTGGGTGCTCAAATCTATCCTCGCAATCATTGTGGGGGCTTTTATTGGCTCTATCTTCTTCTTGTGGGGTATGGGAGGGCCGGAAGATACAGCAAGTACTCTCATGGCGGCTAAGGTGAACGGCAGGCTTATTTCTATTGTTGCTTACCAGCAGGCTTTAGATTCCAGGATGCGTCTTCTGCGTAATATTTATAAAGGTGGGGGATCGATAGAAAAACTACTAGCCAACATGAATATACCTCAGCGCGTGCTGGATGAGCTCATAGAAAAGGAACTTCTCACCCAGGAGGCAAATTCACTGGGTTTTACCGCCTCAGATGAAGAAGTGCGCCGTAGGATTGCATCCACCCCTACTTTCCAGGAGGACGGGATCTTTAACCCAACTCTTTATCGACAAATATTAGAATACAACCATATCCGCCCCCATCTATTTGAGCAAGAGCTAAGGCAGGAGATAATTATCCAAAAGCTTGGGCAGCTTATTAGGGGTCGGGTGAAAGTGCTGCCTGCTGAAGTATATCAGGAATATGTCTATAGATCTGAGAAGGTAAAGTTAGAGTATTTGGTTTTTAACCCTATTAATTATGATGACGAGGTAAGTTTTACCGAAGATGAGATAAACACTTACTTTGAACAATATAAGGAGAACTACGGGATTCCTGCTCAGCGCAGAGCGGAGTATCTGTTTCTTGATCCGGGGAAGTTGGAGAAGCAGCCTTCCGAAGTGGAAATGGCCGAATATTATGAACTGCAACAGGATGAGTATTTTCTCCCCAAACAAGTTAAGGCCGGTCATATCCTAATCAAGATACCTTCCGAATCTGCCCCGGAAGAGGAGGAAAAGGCGCGAAAATTAGCGGAGGATGTTCGGAAGAAGGCCCTGGCGGGCGAATCCTTTGCAAAACTGGCGGAACAGTACTCCCAGGATGAAGCTACCGCTAAAAAAGGCGGTGATTTAGGTTATTTCAGCAAAGGGAGGATGGTGCCGGTATTTGAAGAAGCCGCATTTGGAATGGAGCCGGGTCAGATCAGCGAGGTAGTCCGCACTCCTTTTGGCTATCATGTGATAAAGGTGGCCGATGTTCAGGCTGAACGGCAGCAATCCTTGGAGGAAGTCAAACCGCGGCTGGTCTCCGCTCTTAAAAAAGAGAAAGGCTGGGAGGAGGCGATGCTGCTGGCTGACAAGCTTTACGGCAAACTTCAGGGTGAGGATGAGTTAAGTAAAATTGGTGACTTGCCGGCGGTTGAGCTACGTCCGACCGACTTTTTTGCTCAAGGTGATGTCCTGCCGCGGCTGGGCCGGGCGAAAGAATTCAATGACGCCGTTTTCGAGCTGGAACCGGGCCAAATAAGCGCTCCCATTAAACTTTCCAGAGGCTATGCCATAGTAAAACTGAATGAAGTGCGTCCCTCAAGGATTCCGGAGTTATCTGAGGTCAAGGACAAGGTAACAAATGATTTAAAAGCAGGGAAAGCCAGAGACTTAGCCCATCAGAAGGCTGTTGAGGTAAGGGAGAGAGAACAAGCTGGCGCCTCTCTGGAGGATTTGGCTGAAACCTATAAGGTAGAATTAAAAGATGGCGGCGAGGTCAGTCGCCGGGGTTCTATTACGGGTATCGGGCGAATAGCTCCCTGGAGCGTCGAGCTTTTTAATCAAAAGCCAGGGGAAATTTCTGCTGTGCTTACCCGTGAAAATGACCCTAAAGCGTATCTAATAATAGTAAAAGAGAAAATTCCTCCAGATGAAGAAAAGTTTCCGGAGGAACAAGGGAGTATCGCCCAACAACTGCTCCAACGCAAATCAAAGCAAGTCTTCGATGCCTGGGCAAAGGGTTTGAGGGAAGAAGCTGAGGTAGAGATAGCGGAAAACCTCTGGCGTTAGTGCAGCGTTTGTAAGTTATTAGGTTTATCCTGTTTTTGGACACTTCGTGGAGGATAGAATTGTATTTCGGGAATCCTTCCCGAAATTAATCCGCTGTTATCACGACATGGACCTGTTTCGGGAGGGACTCCCGAAACACGAGTGTCCAAATGAATGGTATAGGAATTTCCATTTCGTGACCAATTAAAACAAATGGATAGAGCTTCTTGTGCTGTCGGGTCCTCAGACCTGACAGCCTGAACGAGTGGCAGGTTTCCTAAACCCGCACCGAATAGGCGCTTTGTTCTATTCAGTACATCCTTAATAATTGCTGCGGTGTGCAGCCACCTGAAACCCATGCCTTATTCTGTTGGTATCGTAGGGTTGCCTAATGCTGGTAAATCCACCATCTTCAATGCCATAGCCGCTACGCAAGTCCAGGTAGCCAGCTATCCTTTTTCCACCATTAATCCCAATGCGGCCATAGTGCCGGTGCCTGATGAGCGCCTGGAGCGGCTGTCTTCTTTGATGCAGCTTCCCAAAGTTACCCCGGCGGTCATTGAGTTTGTAGATATTGCCGGATTAATAAAAGGTTCCAGTCAAGGCGAGGGTTTAGGGAACCAATTTTTGGCGCATATTAGGGAGGCGGATGCCGTAGCCTTAGTGTTATGTTGCTTTAGGTCGGGCTCGGTGACCCATCCTTATGGCAGTCCCGATCCCATACGGGATGCCGAAATTATCCAGACCGAGCTTTTACTGGCGGATTTACAGACAGTTACCGCCAGGATCAATAAGTTGCAGCGGCAGGTCAAGTCAGGTGACCACAAGGTAAAACACTTGCTCTCTCTATGCCAGAAGCTAAAGGAAGGACTGGAGCGAGGCCGGCCGGCCAGAGCGCTGGGGTTAACTTCTGATGAGAGCGGCAGCTTGACCGATCTTCATCTGCTGACCGCCAAGCCGGCGCTCTATGTCGCTAATTTAGGTGAGAATGGCGGCTCCGGAGGCGCTGATTATCTTCAGGGCGTGGTGGAGCTGGCTTCTGGAGCAGGGGTGCCCGCAGTGGCCATCTCAGGTAAGCTGGAAGCTGAACTGGCGGAGCTGCCGCCGGAGGAGCGGGTTGAGTTTATGGAAGCGCTCGAGGTGGAGGAAACCGCCAAAGCTCGCCTGATTCAGGCTTGTTATCAGCTTCTGGGGTTGATCACCTTCTATACGATGGCGGGGAAGAAGGAGCTTCGGGCTTGGGCGGCAAAATCCGGCGCTACGGCCCATGAGGCTGCCGGGATGGTTCATTCCGACATGGAGCGTGGTTTTATCATGGCGGAGGTTGTCTCCTGTCAAGATCTTTTAACGGCAGGCAGCGAGCATGTTCTCCGCCAGCAGGGCCATATCCGACAGGAAGGCCGGGACTATACTATTCAGGATGGAGACATTCTTCATATAAAATTCAACATTTAGCCGAATAATTCGGGATCATAAACACGCTCGGAGTTGGTCGCTTCCATAGCGGGAGATTTCGGTGATTTGTATGGAAATTTTGTTTTTCCGATCTTTCGGCTGGTTCTCAAGCCGAAAGCGCTAAGGGCAGCGGCGCCCTGCTTTGGTTTCGGCCCTGAGACAGGCCGAAAGATCTATAAAAGTGATGAGTTAATTATTTACACTCTATTTAGTTTGGTCAATATATTATGCCCCAGATTAAGGCTCCCAAAGGTGTAGCTGACATTTTACCTGCCCAGGTGCGTGACTGGCAAAGGATGGAAAGAATAATTCGCCGGACCCTGGAGGCGGCGGGGTTTGCCGAAATTCGTCTTCCAATATTTGAGGTGACGGAACTTTTTGCCCGCAGTATAGGGGCCGAGACGGATATTGTCAGCAAAGAGATGTATACCTTCCAGGACAGAGGCGGGAGAACATTTAGTCTAAGGCCGGAAGGAACTGCGGGCGCTGTGCGGGCTTATCTGGAACACCGCTTGTATCATGGGGCGTCCGATTGCCGCCTATACTATCTGGGGCCGATGTTTCGGGCGGAGCGTCCCCAGGCTGGCCGCTTCCGGCAATTTAACCAGGTGGGTGTGGAAGTATTCGGCCTCTCTGAACCTGGAGTAGACGCCGAAGTCATCGCAGTATTAATGGAAATGTTTACCCGTTTAGGGCTTGCTGGTTTACGTTTGGATCTGAACAGCTTAGGTTGCCCAGAGTGCCGTCCCGGGTATTTAAGGCAACTACAGTGCTTCCTGGAGGCTAAAAGGCTGCTGCTGTGTACGGATTGCCAACGCCGGGCGGAAATTAATCCCCAGCGGGTATTTGATTGTAAGCAACCGGGATGCCAGGGTATCCTGGAGGATGCCCCCAAAAGTCCGGACAGCTTGTGTGCGGCTTGTCGGGATCATTTTAGGCGTGTGTGTGATTGCCTGGAGCAGCTTGGCTACGCCTATCAGCTGAACTCAAGGCTGGTGAGAGGACTTGACTATTACAATCGTACGGCCTTTGAAATAGTATCTCTCAAGTTAGGGGCACAGAATGCCATAGCCGGCGGCGGTCGATATGATGGTCTGGTGGAGTTGTTAGGCGGGCCGTCCACGCCGGCTTTTGGGTATGCTATTGGTTTGGAGCGCCTGAACATGTTGTTACAGCTTCCCTCTGAGCCTGTTCAGCCATGGATTTATCTGGTACTGCTGGGGGATGAGGCTAAACGACAAGGTTTGCTTTTGCTCCAGGAGTTGCGGAAAGCGGGACTGTCTGCTCAGATGGGCCACCAAAACAAAAGCTTGAAAAAACAGCTCCAACATGCCAACAAGTTAGAAGCGCCGTGGGTTCTTATTTTAGGCGAGGATGAGCTTGCGGCGGGAAATGTTATTTTGCGCGATATGCGACAAGGAACACAGGAAGAATTACTCCAAGAACAACTTATTGGTAAACTAAAGGGGATATGGACAACAAAATCATGACGGAAAATATAGCTGGATGGCGGAGGAGTCATTGTTGCGGTGATTTAGGAGGGACACATGTCGGGCAAACGGTAACCTTGATGGGCTGGGTGCAGCGCTCCCGGGATCATGGAGGCGTAATCTTTTTAGACCTGCGGGACCGTTACGGGATTACCCAGGTAGTCTGCAATCCGGCTCTTTGCAAGCAGGCGTACGAGGTTGCCCAGGATATACGCCAGGAGTATGTAATAGCAATCCAGGGTAAAGTTGGTCTCAGGCCGGAAGGGACGGCCAATTCCAAGTTAGCTACCGGAGAAATTGAAGTGCAGGCGGCTGCCATTCGGGTTTTGGGAAAATCCAAGCCGCTCCCGTTTCAAATTGAGGATGACCTGGACACTTCCGAGGAAGTGCGGCTGAAATATCGCTACCTGGACTTAAGACGTCCGAAGGTCAAAGACATCATGACACTACGACATCGGGTCTGTCAAATTGTGCGTCAATTCCTTGATTCGGAAGGTTTTTTGGAAATAGAAACCCCATTTCTGACCAAGAGTACGCCCGAAGGGGCGCGGGACTATTTGGTGCCCAGCCGAGTAAATCCGGGAACATTCTATGCCTTGCCGCAATCGCCTCAGCTTTTCAAGCAGATCCTTATGGTTGCAGGCTACGATAAATACTTTCAGATTGTCCGCTGCTTCAGGGATGAGGATTTGGCTGACCGCCAGCCGGAGTTCACCCAGGTTGACCTGGAGATGTCATTTGTGGAGCAGGATGATGTGATGGGTTTAATTGAGAGACTGCTGGCTAAGCTTTGGGCCGAGGTTAAGGGAGAAACCCTCCACCTGCCTTTCCCCCGCCTCTCCTACCAGGACGCCCAAGACCGCTTCGGCACCGATAAGCCAGATACCCGGTTCGGCTTAGAGATCAGGGATGTATCCGGGGCGCTTTCTGATACGGAGTGCCGGGTGTTTAGGCGGGTATTGGACAAAGGGGGTGTGGTGCGAG
>QIEW01000460.1 GCA_003230535.1 bacterium | reverse complement strand
CATTTCGGGAAGGATTCCCGAAATACAATTCTATCCTCCATGAAGTGTCCAAAAAATGGACTGATTTTCACCCATATTTACGAGGTCTGATTTTAATCATACAAGGGGGATTTTCATCGCCACAAACAGGTTTGTGGTATTTTTTAGGTACTGTCAAGTCTGATGACCCGACAGCACACAAACCCCCATCTCGTTGTTTTCATTGGTTACTAAACCAGGAAATTTCTATATGCTCAAGTTAATCATAGGGTCTACTTTTTCAGCAGCTCTTTAATAAGATCCAAAAGTTTCCGGGTTTTTTCCCGCTTTAGCTTATTAATTTTTTCAGCCGCCTCAGCCGCCTGATCCAGATCGGCCTCCTCAGGAGCTAAAGCCTCCTGGAGATCAATTTGAGAAAGCTGCCGATCAGCTTTATTTTTAATCATGAATTTCTTATATTCCACGTTGATCTGCCGTAAAGACGCCCGTTTCTCTTCAGAAATCCCCTCTGATCTTTGCTTTTCCGCCAGTTTCCTTTTAAAATAGTTGGCAAGCGTTTCTTCCCGCCTAATGTTTATCTGATCCAGCTGCGGGAAGGCCAGCTTTTCCATCATATCCTTTGCAAACATTCCCGGCGAAGGCTGACGTTTATTATCAGCGGCTTTAAGATTAGAGGTCGGGGCCTGGGCGAACATCACTTCCTGCATGGAATTCCGCATCATGCCCGGGGTGGGCTGAAATTCCCCCCGCATCACTCCGGCTAACTTCGGGTCAATTTCCTCCAGCGTAGTATTCAAACGGATAATAGCATTTTCCCGATCTCCATCCCGACGCAGTGAAAACTCAAGGTCTTTCTGGGATTTGATCTTGCTCATAAAATCATTCAGATCAGCCACAGAACTAATCGATTGTTCATTAACCGCGGTGATGAGGTCGCCCGCCTTAATCCCCGACTTTTCTGCCAGACCTTTAAATTTTACGCTGGTTACGATGATCCCTGAAGTTCCATCTTTTTGGTAATCTTCACTTACCATGTCCAGCCAATCATTTGCCAACCCCCGGTTATCCCTGAACATCGGTGAAGCGAAAGGGCCGGTTCCTTTGTGCTTCATGCCAATCATCACTTGCTCAGGGGTTTCCCCTCCATGGCTTAACACTATCTCCGGCCAGCAAATTAGCGCTACCGATAACATCACTCCGATTACCGTGAGCCAATTCCTATTCTTTTTCATCATAACAATGCCTCCTAATATAGAAATACCCCTCCTTACTATTAGATTATATCAATCTTGAAAAATAAAGCAAACGGCGAGCTGGTATTGGCCTCCATCCAGCCATCTATTATCGCTTTTTTAGTCAAAGTAGATGCTGCCCTTCCCAAATAACTCCTCCACCGCCCGCGCAAATCCTGAGGTAGGGGATACTTTAAATTGGGAATTTAGAGCTACGGTTACCTCATATTGACCTGGAGAGAAAAGGTGAAGCACAACCGGAGAGGAACCTTTATTCCTGGAAAGCCTCTCCTCCAGAGAAGTGAGCATCCGGGGGGAGAGCCCCTGAGTATTAATCTTGATATGCGCCTTATGGCGGGAAGCGCCGGAAGGGTGACTTTCCGGGGTATCTCCCAAGGGTAAGGAGCTTTTAATTACAGACTCCAGGGAACGTAACTCAGATGCGCGCAATTTAGGCACATCATCTTTAGTATACACCTCGCCCTTAACCAGAACCGGCGCTTCCGTATTAAGCAGTTCCTCCGCCGCCTTATAGACATCCGGCAGGAGCGTTACCTCCACCACTCCCAAGGTATCCTCCAGGTTTGCAAATCCCATACGCTCCCCATTACGGGTACGAATTTCTTTTATGGGAGTAATCAGTCCCGCCAGCGCAACTCGTTGACCTTCCCGGCTTTCAACTAAATCTTCTGAGGTATGGGTAATATAGGGCTTGATTTGTCCCTGGTAATGATCCAATGGATGTCCGGTAATATAAAAACCCAGCGCCTCTTTCTCTGCGGCCAGGAGTTCCTGCTTCGTCCATTCCTCCACCTCAGGCAATGGGGGAGGAGCAAAAGAGGTTTTTAAACCCCCTATTTCTGAGCCTTGGGAACTGTCTCCCTGCTCGAAAAGATCGAATAGACTTTGCTGTCCGGTTACCCTGTCTTTATGCCGGTTTTGGCCTTGCTCGATAGCCTGATCCAGCGCCGCCATCAACTGAGCCCGTTTTCCCAGACGATCAAACGCCCCGCATTTTATCAGGCTCTCAATCACCCGCCGGTTAACTGCCCGCAGATCCACCCGCTCGCAAAACTCATACAGCGACCCAAACGGCCCGGAAGTCTTGCGGCAGTTTATAATCTCAGTAACCGCGGCTTCCCCCACATTTTTTACCGCGGTTATCCCAAATCGGATATTATTACTTACCGCGGTAAACTTGTGGGAACTTTCGTTTACATCGGGGGGAAGAATTTTTATCCCCAGCTCCAGGCATTCCCTTTTGAACTTATTAATCTTGTTGGTATCCTGCATCTCAGAAGTCAACAACGCCGCCATAAACTCCACCGGATAATGGGCCTTTAGGTAAGCCGTCTGGTAAGAGATCAGGGCGTAAGCCGCGCTATGGGACTTATTAAAACCGTAACCGGCAAAATGAGCCATCAGGTCAAATATTTTCTCGGCTAACTGGGGCTTAATTTTGTTCTTTTTGGCGCCGGTTACAAACCTTTGGCGGTATCTGTCCATCTCTGCCTGTTTCTTCTTTCCCATAGCCCGGCGCAAAATATCCGCCTCCCCGGGAGTAAACCCGGCCAGCACCGAGGCTATTTTCATTACCTGCTCCTGATAGAGAATTACCCCGTAAGTTTCCCGCAAAACCGGTTCCAGCAGGGGATGCTCATAGGTGATAGAAATTTGTTTATGTTTGCCTTTGACAAAGTTGTCCACCATTCCGGAACCTAACGGACCGGGTCGAAACAGGGCCAGCGAGGCTACCAGATCCTCAAAGCACTCCGGTTTAAGCCGGCGCAGAAGATCCCGCATCCCAGCGCTCTCCAGCTGAAACACCCCTACCGTTCCAGGCTCACATAACAACTCATAAGTTTGCTTGTCATCTAAAGAAATTTCTTCCAAGCATATTTCATCCCCTCTATTCTCTCGAATAAAATCTACGGTGTTTTTTAGTACAGTGAGTGTTCGCAAGCCCAGAAAATCCATCTTCAGGAGCCCAATTTTCTCTAAATATTCCATTGAATATTGAGTCATCATTTCCCCTTTGGGCCCCTTATATAGAGGGGTATAATTAACCAGCGGCTGGGGACTGATAACTATCCCGGCTGCATGAGTGGAAGCATGCCGGGTGAGACCTTCCAGTTTTTTAGCTACAGATATCAACTCGGCTACCCGCTTATCAGTAGCCGCTAGATTACGGAGCCGCTCTTCAGCGGCTAAAGCATTCTCCAGTGTAATATTCAGTATTGGCGGGATTAACTTAGCAATCTTATCCACCTCAGCATAGGGAATCTCCAACACCCGCCCGACATCCCGAATGACGCCTCTGGCCGCCATGGTACCGAAAGTAATGATTTGAGCCACATTATCCCGGCCATATTTTTCAGTGACATAAGAAATTACCTCGTCCCGCCTCTCCATACAGAAATCGATATCAATGTCAGGGAGAGAAATTCGCTCCGGATTTAGAAAACGCTCAAACAACAATCCGTGCTGAAGGGGGTCAATATCGGTAATTCCCAGCGAATAAGCGACCAAGCTGCCGGCGGCTGAACCGCGGCCGGGACCTACGGGAATCCCGTGATCTTTAGCAAACTTAATAAAATCCCTTACGATCAGGAAATAGCCGGGGAAATGCATGTGGCGGATTACGGACAACTCATGCTCCAGACGGGCGACTACCGGGTCTTGACGGTCATAAGGATCAATATCATTAAAATGCTCCTCTAAACCCTTACGGGCCAACTCCTCCAGATAAGTATCCAGGGTATAGCCCTCGGGCGCCGAAGGCACCGGCAGATGATGGCGCCCCGCCTCTAACTCCAGGTTGCAATGCTCGGCAATCCGGATGGTATTATCCAGCGCTTCGGGAGCCTCCCGAAAATCCTCCCGCATTCGGGCGCTGGTCTTAAAATAAAATTCATCGGTAGAGAAACGGAGGCGGTTCGGATCGTTTTTGGTTTTACCGGTCTGAATACAAAGCAGGATATCATGGGCTGAGGAGTCTTCCCGCTCCAGGTAATGGCAGTCGTTAGTGGCTACCAACGGTAAAAAAAGTTCCCGGCCTAGCCTTATAAGCTCCTTATTCACCTTATCCTGGATGGGGATTCCATTTTTTTGTATCTCCAGGTAGAAACCCTGGCGACCAAAAATATCCGCATATTCCTGGGCAACCGCTTTGGCTTTGTCATATTCGCCTCTAGCCAGCAAAGAGGGCAGTTCCCCTTTTAAACATGCAGATGAAGCTATTAACCCTTGATGATGCTTGGCCAGTAAATCCTTGTCAACCCTGGGCCGGTAATAGAATCCCTCAAAATATCCGGCGCTGACCAGCCGCATAAGATTTCGATAGCCCACCTCATCCTTGACTAGCAGGAGAAGGTGATAGGAAGCATCGGATATTCCGCTTGTGCTGCGATCAAAGCGGCTGTTTGGCGCTACATATACCTCGCAGCCTAAGATGGGTTTTATCCCTTTTGCCTTAGCCTGGAAATAGAACTCAACCGCCCCGAACATGTTCCCATGATCGGTTATAGCCAATGCCGGCATATGATCACGGTGAGCGGCCTCAGTCAAATCCTTTATGCGGCAGGCTCCATCCAGTAAGCTATATTGCGTGTGCACATGCAGATGCACAAAATTTGAATGCGGATGCATATCTCCACCGTTTAGTTGTTTGATTTATCAGACAAAACATGCCCTGTTATGTTGATAATAACGCATTCTTTATAAACCTATTGCGGTAATGTAACCAACTTAACCTAAATATTTTACCACTTTTGGTCCTAAAAGTTGAGTAAAAGATAACGGGAGGCGTGACCAGATACGCTTAGGGAGCGAAAATAAAGGGTTGGAAGGATTTAGGTCGGGAAGCGCTTTCCGTCGATACAGGTAATATTGATACGGCAGGGGTTGGGGTTCTATCCCCCAGTGGCGCTTGAAGTCATAGGAGCCTGTATGGCGGCGGCTCCGGCCTAAGTCATAATACTTATAGCCCTCTTCGCAGGCATATTTTATCAGCTCCCACAGGATCCAGTTATTAGGGGCGCAATCTACATAGTGTGCGTCATAGCCGATATAGTAAGGCATCACTTCATCCTGCCAGAGGAAAACCCACAGGGAAGAAATAATCCGGCCCGATTTGGCGGCCGAAAAAAGAAGCACATCCGTACCAAACTCCTTGGCCAGATTGGTAAAGAAACTGCGCGGCAACACCGGCGTTCCCAATGAGCGCTGAGTTTGGGAAAATAAATCATAAAAAGCATCCAGTTCCGCCGGCACCAACTCCCCGGGCAATGGTTGGCGAAAAAGGGTTAACCCGGCCTTTTCCGCTTTACGCAAAATATTGCGGTTACGCTTTGGCATAGCCCTCCAGACCTCATCATACTCCACGGGAAGCCGGAGGGTGAAATTTACATACAGATCCTTAGCCGGCAACTCCAGCGGATGCCTTTCCCGGTGTCTAAATTCCACATAATCCGCGTTATGCCGACGGGCCAGTTCCTCGGCCGCCTTAAGCAGCGCTTCCTCCGCCTCCCGGTTTTTCCCGCAAATCCCACCGTAGACGGCAAACGGCACCGAAGAGAAAAAGGTTCCCCATAACCGGCTCTGGATTAAAAACAGCGGCAGGACTCCATGCCATTCATCCCCTTGCCCGGCATAGAGATAAAAACTCCGGTGACCGAATGTTTTCTCTACCGCCCTCCTCCAGGCTAAGCTATGGAAGATTGTGGCCTGGGGGTGAGAGCGGACAAACTCCTCCCATCGAGTGCAGTCTTCAACACCCAGACACTTTATTTCCATGTCCTCATGCCTCATAACCCGAATAATTCGGGATCATAAACACGCTCGGAGTTGGTCGCTTCCACAGCGGGAGTTTTCGGTAATTTGTATGAGCCATTTTGTTTTTGACCGTTATTATCTAAGCACTTGTATTCAAATAACATCATTAATGTTTACCGTGAATTTATGAATAATCCGGGATAAAAGTATTTAGCCCGCTAGATTAATAAAATCAGCTTTAGGGGAAGAAAAGTTATCTGGTGTCATGTAAGCCGTAAATTGACTGATTTTGTTCCCCCCTTTGACAAAGGGGGATCGATGTTCCGATGTTTCTATAATAGGTTTTAACAATTTATTTTCAGTCTACTTATGTTAGAGTTTTTAAGTTGTGCAGAGAGTGGACGTTGGTGTTTCT
>QIEW01000483.1 GCA_003230535.1 bacterium | reverse complement strand
TATAATCTGTTCGGCCAGCGTCTGCCCGCACAGAAGGTTTTTGACCCGCCGGAAGCCTTCGACTTTTACCACCCTGATTTCATCGTGGAGGTTTTTTTCCAACTGCCGAAAGGCTATGTTTTCTATGTTTTCAGCGCGCTTGTCTATATCCGCTCCCTTTCGGGAAAAAATCTTTACATCCACCACTATACCTTCAATTCCCGGGGGAACCGTAAGGGAGGCATCCCGAACATCCCCCGCCTTTTCGCCAAAAATAGCCCGGAGAAGCTTCTCCTCCGGAGTAAGCTGAGTCTCTCCCTTCGGAGTTACCTTGCCGACCAGGATGTTTCCGGGTTTAACTTCAGCTCCGGTTCTTATTACCCCGCTCTCATCGAGGTTCCGTAATGCCTCCTCGCCCACATTAGGAATGTCGCAAGTGATTTCTTCCTTGCCTAACTTAGTCTCTCGGGCTTCTATTTCAAACTCCTCGATATGAATAGAAGTATAGCGGTCATCTTTAACCAGTTTTTCGCTGACAATCACTGCATCTTCAAAGTTGTAACCACACCAGGGCACAAAGGCCACCAGCACATTTTGCCCCAACGCCAACTCACCCTGATCTGTGCCTGGGCCATCGGCTATGATCCGCCTTCTTTCTACCCGGTCCCCAATACGAACGATAGGTTTTTGGTTGATACAGGTGTTCTGGTTGGAACGCTGGAACTTGGTTAGGGTATATACATCTATCCCCGTATCATCCTTCCCCATATTTTCCTCGGCCCGGATTATGATCCGGTTAGCGTTGACGCTTTCGACCACGCCCGACCTTTTAGCCAACAATACCGCCCCAGAATCCCGGGCGACCACTTCTTCCATCCCGGTGCCGACCAGCGGGGCGTCGGTTTTCAGAAGCGGCACTGCTTGCCGTTGCATATTAGAACCCATTAGCGCCCGGTTAGCGTCATCATTTTCCAGGAAAGGGATCAATGCGGTAGAGACGCTGACTAACTGCATGGGAGAGACATCCATATAATCCACCTTCTCCGGCGGTACCATGGCAAATTCTCCTCCCTCCCGGGCCGCTACGCGCTCTACCGTGAAATGACCGTCTTTATCTATGGGAGCATTCGCCTGGGCGATAGTATATTCCTCTTCATCCATCGCGGTAAGATAAACAATCCGATCAGTGGCCCGGCCATCTTCCACCTTTCTGTAAGGGGTTTCAATGAACCCGAAATCATTAACCCGGGCATAGGTACTCAACGAAGATATTAGACCAATATTAGGGCCTTCAGGCGTTTCAATCGGACAGATACGGCCATAATGGCTGGGATGGACGTCTCGGGCCTCAAAACCGGCTCTCTCACGGCTCAACCCTCCCGGTCCTAAAGCGCTCAACCGCCGCTTGTGAGTCAGTTCAGCCAAGGGATTGGTCTTATCCATGAACTGTGACAACTGACTGCTGCCGAAAAATTCCTTGACCGCCGCCGAAATGGATTTGGCATTGATCAAGTTATGCGGCATGATTACATCAAGGTCATGAATGCTCATCCGCTCCTTAATGGCGCGTTCCATGCGCATCATTCCGACGCGGAGCTGGTTGTCTAAAAGTTCCCCGACAGAGCGTACCCGGCGATTGCCCAAGTGGTCAATGTCATCCGATGGCCCCTCCGCCTGGGCTAGCTGCATCAGTGTCTTTAAGATAGAAACTATATCCGCAAGGGTTAACAGACGGGCTTCTAAAGGCAAATTTAAGCCGACCCTTCTATTGATTTTAAGCCTCCCCACTCGGGAGAGGTCATAACGCTTTGGGTTGGAGAAAAGCTCTTTGAACAAATAGGAAGCATTCTCTATTGTAGGCGGGTCTCCCGGACGGATACGCTTGTAAATTTCAATGAGCGCATCCCGCTTATTGGAAATGCGGTCCTTAGCTAACGTCTTAAATAGACAGTCTCCCAGTTTACCGTCCTTGGAGATCAAGAGCTTAAACTGACTTGTTTTCTGTTGGGCTATTTGGGCCAACATCTGCTCATCAAGGGTTTGTCCCGCCTCTATCAGTATCTCTCCGGTATCTTCAGCTACAATCTCTTGTCCGGCAACCCGACCTAAAAGTTCAGAGAAATTAATAGGGAATACAGTTACGCCATTACTCTGTAATTTCCGGATATGCTTTTCGGATAAAGGGGTGTGGGCGGTAACCAATACTTTTCCATCGGCAGATTTTATATCAGCAGAAGGTTGGCGGCCTATATGAAGCTGAGAGTCGAGCTTTACAGTTACTTCTTTTTGAGAGTCAAGCAAGATTTCTTCCTGAGAATAAAACAGAGAAAAAATCTGTTCATTTTTGTCCAATCCCCAAGCCCGTAAAAATACCGTTCCCAATAATTTTCTGCGCCGGTCAATCCGCAGATGTAGTAAACCATCATGGCTCAATTCAAATTCCAACCATGAACCCCGGTAAGGGATAATTCGGGCGATATAAGTGGGGCGAAATCCAGTATGATCTCTGACCTTCTCAGTGTCGAAGAAGGCGCCCGGAGAGCGATGCATCTGACTGACCACCGTGCGCTCAGTACCATTAATGATAAAGGTGCCCTGTTCGGTCATCAAAGGGAGTTCCCCGAGATAAATTTCCTGCTCCTTAATTTCTTTTATCGCCTTGGCGCCGGTATCTTTGTCCTTTTCGCCAACCTTTAAACGGAGACGGACTCTAAGAGGGGCGGCATAGCTCATCCCCCGCTGCCGGCACTCTTCTGTGCTGTATTTAGGGTCTCCCAGGTGATAAGAGACAAACTCCAATAAAGAAATATTTTTAAAATCAGATATAGGGAAAACACCGACAAATACTGACTGGAGCCCGATGTCTTCGCGTTTCTCCGGGGGAACATCCGCCTGTAAGAACCGTGCATAGGAGCGTTTTTGTACTTCTATCAGGTTCGGGATTGGCATAACGTGGAGAAATTTACCGTAGTTCTTTCTAGGCCTTTTATCCCCAAGCCGAGCGTTAATCATATTACCTTTCTGGCCTCCCTGTTACTCATTGTTAATGAAGGCGTTGTGATTGCTTAATTTGTGATGTTTGAGAATTACGCCAAATAAGCTGTAAATAACCAGCTATTTAGTAACCATCACCAGTGGATCAAGTTTGGTTAGACTGAATTTCCCAGGCAAATAAAATGCTGTTTACCAATGTTGCTTACCCCTAAAAACCCCATGATTAAAATGCCGAACCTCAACCCACACCATCAGTAAATATGCAAATGATACGGGCAGACTAACCCGCGAAAGGAGAACATTTTCCTCTGTTTGGTAATAATATCAGAGGCAGGCGTTTATAGGAAGCGGACCATATACCCCCAACTTCCTTACTTTACTTCTACCGTAGCTCCTGCATCTTCTAGTTTGGTTTTGATGCTTTTGACATCTTCTTCAGGGATATTCTCTTTTACAGATTTAGGGGCCTCATCTACCAATGCTTTGGCATCTCTTAAGCCCAAACCGGTAATCTCTCTTACCGCTTTAATAACTTGAACCCTCTTATCTCCCGCCGCTGTGAGAATCACTGCAAATTCAGTCTGTTTTTCCTCTTCTTTTGCCGGACCTCCCGCCTCGCCGGCTCCAGGAATGGCAGCCATCGGCATGGCTGACATAGCTGAGACTCCGAACTTTTCTTCCAACTCCTTAACAAGTTCTGAGAGTTCCAGCACAGTCATTGTTTCAATGAAACTGATAACATCCTCCTTGGTAATGTTAGCCATATACTCCTCCTTAGTGCTCTCTTTCATAAATACAGCTTGTATATAAATAACGTCTTATTGCGAGCGGTAACTTATGCTCGTCAGCCTCTCGGCCTCTTCCCGCCTATATTATGCCCGGTCTTCTTTTTTCTGTTTTATCGCTTCGAGTACTCCAAGCAGTTTGCGATGGGTTCCACATAGTACCGCTATAAATCCGGCTACCGGCGACATGAGTTGACCCATCAATCTTCCCAGCAAAACTTCACGGGAAGGTAAGGAAGCTAATTGCAATACCTGTCCGGAGTTAATAACCTTACCGCCAATTAGTCCCGCCTTAAGTTTTAACTTGGGATTTTCTCTGATAAAACTACGAACCGCCTTGGCCGCCGCTACCGGTTCTTCTGTAGTATAGAGCGCTGCTGTCGGCCCGACCAGGTATGGCTTTAAACCTTCTTGCCCCACCCTTTGGGCGGCCAGACTAAGCAGGTTGTTTTTCCCTACCTCGTAGTGGGCGTTAATCTGGCGCAGCTTTCGGCGAAAATCGTTGAGTTGAACGACATTCAGGCCCTGAAAATCTGTCAGAATTAATAGCTGGGCTTCTTCTAACCTCGCCTTCCAGATGGCTACGGCCTGTTCCTTCTCTGCTCTGGTCAATGCTTATCTCCTTCTGATTATGTCCTGAGAACCCGCCGGAGTTCCGCTAAGTCCGCCCTTACTCCCGGGCCCATGGTGGAAGAGAGTGTGATCCCCCGCAGATATTGCCCTTTACTGGTAGCTGGTTTAAGTTTAACAACAGTTTCCAGAAAAGCCATGGCATTCTCCAGTAAATTTTCTGTCGGATAGGAGACCTTTCCGATGGGTACATGCAGAATACCACCCTTGTCTACCCGGAACTCTATTTTTCCAGCCTTGAACTCTGTGACTGCCCGGGCAACATCAAAAGTTACCGTTCCTGTTTTAGGGTTGGGCATAAGACCCCGCGGGCCAAGTATCCGCCCTAACTTTCCCACGGTACCCATCATGTCCGGAGTGGCAATAGCCACATCAAAGCCCAGGAAGCCATTCTTTATCTTTTCCGCCAACTCCTCGGCCCCGATGATGTCTGCACCGGCCGCCTCCGCTTCCCGTTCCTTTTCGCCTTTGGCAAAGACCAACACCCGCACTGACTTGCCCCTGCCATGGGGCAGCACTACCGTCCCGCGCACCATCTGATCGGCATGCCTGGGATTTACCCCCAGCTTTGCCGAGATCTCCACTGTCTCATCGAATTTGACATAAGATGTTTCTTTTACCAGATCCACAGCCTCTCTGATACTATAGCTTTTATCCTTGGCTACTTTCTCTTTAGCCTCTATGTACTTTTTCCCGTCTCTCACCAGGCAACCTCCAACTCAGTTTCACATTTATATTAATATTCAGTAAGTTACTAAGGACTTAAGCTTACCTTCGATGCGGATTTTTCGGTGGCAGCAGGTCTTCATAGAGATCTTTCGGCTTGCCTGAAGCCGAAAGCTGCATCGAACTTACTGCATAATTTCTATTCCCATACTTCTGGCTGTGCCTTCAATGGTTCTCAGGGCGCCTTCGATGTCGGCGCAGGTCAGATCAGTGAGTTTCTGCCTGGCAATCTCTAACACTTGCTCCTTGGTAATTTTACCGACTTTTTCTTTGTTGGGAACCCCGGAACCTTTCGCTATTCCAGCAGCTTTCTTGATAAGAATAGATGCCGGCGGCGTCTTGAGTATAAAGGTAAATTTACGATCAGTATAAGCGGTAATTACTGCCGGGATAATCATCCCCTCCTGACCTTTAGTCCTATCATTGAAGGCCTTACAGAATTCCATAATGTTTAAGCCGTGCTGGCCTAATGCCGGTCCTACCGGCGGTGACGGCGTAGCTTGCCCGGCCGGTAATTGTAGTTTTATAATCGCTTTTACCTGCTTTGCCATAATCTCTCCTTTCAGCAAATGAACGTGCCACCGTATAATGAACCCGAACAGGGAAGCCAGTATCTGACATCAGCTAAGCGGCTGTCAGGTAATAACCATATCAAACTCAGCCAAAGGGAAGGAAATAGTGTTTTGAATATGATCGCGTTGTTGGGCAATCCTCTCCAGACGTTTATACACCGGCGCGTCAAAATATTGCTCACCACACTTATTGCATACCCAAGCCGGTGCATTTTCAATGTAAATCGTCTGCCCATAATATCGGAACCGGGTCAATACATATTGTTGCTCCATTTTTCCCTCGCAGAACTCGCATCTATCACTCTTCATTTACCCACCTCCTATTTTTCTTTCCTAACATAGGCCGTTATAATCAGTAACACCCCTGACCACAGGAAACGGCAAATAACATATGCCTGCCGCTGATCAACAGCATTGCCAAGTATCTCATATCTCGTGCTGCGCGGGTCGTGAGTAAATTTTCGTATAATTTTACCTGTGAGGATGATGCTCTCAATGTCAGCCGCTGCCAGGGAATCATCGGCCATTTCTTCATTGGCATGGGAGCTAATGCGGTACCTTTGTTCACCGATGACTTGCCGCATACGCTGCAACACACTCATTCTCTACCTAACCCGAATAATTCGGGATTTATAACACGCTCGGAGTTGGTCGCTTCCCTAGCGGGGGTTTTCGGTGATTTGTTGAGCCATTTTGTTTTTTGACCGTTATTTTGTAATTAGCTGTATTCAAATAACATCATCAATGTTTGCCGTGGATTTATGAATAATCCGGGCTAAAGCTCCCCCCCCCTTTATTTTTGTATTACCTTTTAAGCGCTTGCGCTTAAAATAATTTCTCCCCCTATTCCTTCCCCACTTGCAGGATATCCAACTCTACCGGAGTGGAACGGCCGAAGATGGTGATCAACACCCGCAGTTTTCCCCGCTCCAGGTTGACTTCATCCACCATGCCGGAAAAACCGGTAAACGGCCCGTCCATTATTTTTACTAACTCGCCTTTTTCGAACAACACTTTCGGTTTAGGCTTTTCCTCGCCCTTTTTAATCTGGTTGAGAATATATTGAATCTCCTCTTCTGTGAGCGGAGTGGGTTTAGTGCCAGTGCCGACGAAACCGGTTACCTTGGGGGTATTCCTGACTACATGCCAGGATTCATCGGTAAGCTCCATCTCAATCAGGAGATAACCGGGATAGAACTTTTTGTCTGTAATCTGGCGCTTGCCCTTCCGCAGTTCAGCCACCTTGCCGGTGGGAATGATAATCTGCGAGATCATGTCTTCCATTCCCAAAGGGTTTATCCGCTCCTCCAGGGCCAGCTTTACTTTTTCCTCATAACCGGAATAAGTGTGAATGATATACCATTGTTTCATATAATCGTTTCTCTCTTACCTTAGAATAATTCCCATAACCCTCTGTAAGCTTAAATCTACTATCCACAACAGTAGGGCTACGACAGAGATAGTAATAATTACTATAGTGGTCGAATTGATAACTTCCTGGCGGTCAGGCCAGGTAACTTTACGAAGTTCAGCCTGAACATCATTTGAGAACTGTTTAACTTTGTCAAACGCCGCCAAATCATTAACTCCTAAAATAGACAGATGGCAGGCCAGGAGGGGCTCGAACCCCCAACATCCGGTTTTGGAGACCGGCGCTCTACCAATTAGAGCTACTGGCCTGCTTCTATGAAATGTATTTATTTGGTTTCTCGATGCAATGTATGGGTCCGGCAGAAACGGCAATATTTCTTGGCCGCAAATCTGCCCGGATGTTTACGGCGGTTCTTTGTGGTATTATAATTACGCTGCTTGCACTCAGTGCACGCCAAAATAATTATGTCACGCATCCTTTAAATACCTATCTCCATTTATTGAACTTAAGCGCACCCATCGGTGCGGATTTTCATGTAGGCCGGGCTTCATTTCATTCACCCCGCCCCATTATTTAGCTGTCTTATTTGATGGTCTCTTAAAAAGTCGTCATTCCCGCGAAAGCGGGAATCCATCCTGACTTTAACTGTCTGATAATACTGGATTCCCGTTTGCACGGGAATGACAATAATGAGTGTTTTCTGATTTTTTACGAGTTCACCTTATTTGAACAAAAAAGTAAATTCCTATACGCTTTACTCCACAACTTCACTGACAACTCCGGCGCCGATGGTGCGGCCGCCCTCGCGGATGGCGAAACGCAGCTCCTTCTCCATGGCGATCTTGGAAATTAACTCCGCCCCGATAGAAACATTATCGCCCGGCATCACCATCTCCACCCCTTCCGGTAAATTCAAGATCCCGGTGACATCGGTAGTCCTAA
>QIEW01000318.1 GCA_003230535.1 bacterium | reverse complement strand
CGGTTACCCATCTTTGGCTTTCCTTTATCCAAATATCAGAATATCTTAAAATACTCCAAATAAAAGTTAATAGATCACTGAATCAAGCTTCGATGATAACTTAAATATTTTTTAACTCGAACATATAGGAATTTCCATTCCTTGTGGCGTCAGGACCTCAGACCTGACGGCTAATCAGGGTGTCAGGTTTGAAGAATCTGACACCACATACGCAAAAACTTACACCATTGCGATTTATGTTTGTATCCCTTTCTCTCTCAAAATGGTCTTTACCCGAGCAATCTGCTTACGTATGAAAGATAGTCGACAATAAGCTGTGTCTTATCTTTAAGGCAAATAACTCCTGGCAGAACTCAACTTGTTTTGTTTTTAATTCTTCTGGCGGCGCCTCCCGCCATTCCCTGAGATTTACACCCTTCATATCTATCTCCAACCCATATTTTGGCTCACAAACCTTGTTTTAATTCCCAATTTGGCCGCCGCCAGTGTCAGAGCCTCCTTTGCTGTTCCCTCCGGCACCCCTTCCATTTCATACATGATCCGGCCCGGCCGCACCACCGCCACCCACATCTCCGGCCCGCCTTTACCTTTACCCATCCGGGTCTCCAAAGGTTTTTTAGACACCGGCTTATCCGGGAAGATCTTGATCCAGATTTTCCCCCCGCGCTTTATATGTCTGGTCATAGCAATTCGGGCGGCTTCTATCTGGCGGTTAGTGATCCAGGCGGGTTCCAGCGCTTGCAGCCCATAATCGCCGCAACTTAAGGTGGAGCCGCGTCGGCACACCCCCTTCATCCGACCGCGATGCTGTTTTCTGTATTTGACTTTGTTGGGGACTAACATGCTTATCTACCTATCTATTAATTAATGTTATTCAGGAAGCTAATTTATGGTATTATCCTGGTTTCCAAGTTGGCCCCAGGGCTTTTTCTCTTTGTGGTTAATACATCGCCCCGGTATATCCAGACTTTAACTCCTATCTTCCCGTAAGTGGCCAAAGCCTCCGCAAAACCATAGTCTACTTGGGCTCTTAAGGTATGTAAAGGCACCCGACCTTCTAAGTACCATTCCCTCCGTGCAATCTCCCCGCCTCCCAGACGGCCGGAACAGTTGATCCTAATCCCCTGTGCCCCCGACCGCATGGCGGAGTTGATTGCTTTCTTCATAGCCCTCCGGTAAGAAACCCTTCTCTCTATCTGCATCGCCACGTTTTCAGCAACTAATTTAGGGTCTAAATCTACCCGTCGAACCTCGAGAATATTTATGAAAATCTGGCACTTGGTAAACTGCTGGAGCAATTCCTTCAGCTTGTCGACCTCAGCTCCCCTTTTACCGATGATTATTCCCGGCCGGGAGGTGTGAATATTGATGCGGATTTTCTCTGCCGCCCGTTCAATTTCTACCTTGGCGATACCGGTATGTTTAAGCTTCTTTTGGATAAACCGCCTTATTTTAAGATCTTCATGAAGTTGCTCAGTATATTTTCGGTTAGCATACCAGCGTGAATCCCATGTCTTGATAACCCCTAACCTGAAACTGATTGGATTGACTTTCTGCCCCACGTCTTTCTCCTTTGGAGGGAGCGCATTTACCAGACACTCACCCTGCCGTAAATTTCGGCTGTTCCTTTTCTTGTTTCTGCGCCCTATTTTTCTTCCAGAATTACTGTAACATGACTGGTTCGTTTCCTTATCGGTGTGGCCCGGCCCATAGGCGCGGGACGAAAACGCTTCATAGTCGGACCGGCGCCAACCCGAATTTCCCGGATATAGAGATTATCTATATCGCCTATATCAGGGTTTTGGGTGGCATTGGCTACAGCAGAACGGATTACTTTTTCCAATAGCCGCGCGCCGCGCTTAGGAACAAACTTTAACTTATCCAGCGCCCGCTCCACTTGCATTTTCCTTACCAGATCAGCCACAATTTCCGCCTTTCGGGAAGAAATACGGCTGTATCTTAAAATCGCCCGAACCTGTGTGCCCATATTACCTTACTCTGGTTACCTTGTCTGATTTTGAGGTATGACCTCTGAAAATCCGGGTAGGAGAAAATTCCCCTAATTTATGCCCCACCATATTTTCTGTGATATATACCGGAATAAACTTCTTCCCATTATGAACTACTAAAGTATGCCCCACCATCTCCGGGAAAATAGTACAATTGCGAGCCCAGGTTTTTATAATTCTTTTCTCACCGGTTTCGTTTAATTTCTCAATCTTTTTTTTGAGTTTAGGGTCGATATATGGCCCTTTTTTTAATGAACGACTCATTTATAACACCTTATTTCTTTCCGCGCCTTAAGATGTACTTACTGGAAGGCTTACGGCGGTTTCTGGTTTTATAGCCCTTAGTAGGCATTCCCCAGGGGGTTACCGGATGCCGCCCCCCCTTGGTCTTACCTTCTCCGCCACCGTGCGGGTGGTCAACGGGGTTCATAGCGGTGCCTCGCACATGTGGTTGGCGATCCAGCCAACGGGACCTACCGGCTTTACCAATACAAATATTTTCGTGAGATAGATTTCCAACCTGTCCGATTGTGGCCATACATTCTATTCGCACCAGCCTTATTTCCCCTGAAGGGAGTTTTAGGTGAGCATAGTTTCCTTCCTTAGCCATGAGCCGAATCAATACTCCGGCGCTACGGCCCATTTGCCCGCCCCTGCGAGGATATAACTCTACATTATGTATTGAGGTCCCGACGGGGATATTTCGCAACGGCAAGGCATTACCGGGCATTATCTCCGCCTCCGGACCCGAGGCAACCGTATCCCCTACCCCCAGCCCATCCGGCGCCAGAATGTATCGCTTTTCCCCATCCGCGTACACCAGAAGGGCAATTCTGGCGGAACGGTTAGGATCATATTCTATTGACCTTACCGTAGCCGGAATACCAGGTTTATTCCGCCTGAAGTCGATAATGCGATACCGGCGCTTGTGTCCTCCCCCGCGGTAACGTATCGTAATCCGCCCTTTGCTGTTCCGACCAGCGGATTTATTTAATGATACCGTCAGACTCTTCTCCGGCTTTGCTGTGGTTATTTCGGCAAAGGAAGCCGAAGTATAAAACCTGCGGGCCGGCGATGTCGGATTGTAAATCTTTGCCCCTGTTTTTTTCTTCATCCACTATTCCTTCGAATACTTATTTTTCTGGTAACATTTAAATCCGATGCGAATAAATCTGACCTCTGAGGTACTTGCAAAAATCTCCAAAATATCATTCCCGAGCGCTTTTATCGGGAATGATAATCTAATGCAGGATAAACCTAAAGACTTACGAAACGGCGCACTAGTTTTGCAAGAGGCTCCTATGATAATATTTATCTGTTTATAACTCGAAGATATCTGTTCTCTCGCCCTCTTTTAGGGTGACGATAGCTTTTTTCCAATGAGCGCGGCGCCCCGCATATCGGCCTAAGCGTTTGGGTTTACCACAATAATTGGCGGTGTTTACCGCGGCTACTTTTATATTTAAAAGATCTTCCACCGCTTTTTTAATCTCCGGTTTATTAGCCTTACGATGCACCGACAACACAATTTTGCGTTGCTTTGTCTTTAAATCTGTGCTCCGCTCGGAAATAACAGGACGTTTAATTATCTGAAACTTGTCCATTACTTTCGCCTTCTAAGGTTTTCTCTGCTCCGGCCAACCTCTTCTCAATACCCGCTAATGCCGGCAGAACGACAATTACTTTATCCGCCAGCAGCAGATCATAGACATTCAAACCCGCTACCGGCAGAACCTTTGCGCCCGGTATATTCCTTATCGACTTAATAATTCCCCAATCCATCTCAGCAGTTACCAGCAACACCCGACCCCCGGCCTTCAGATTAGCTAACAGACGACACATATATCGAGTTTTAGGCTGCGGGATGCTGATCTGGTCCACTATTAACAACTCGCTCTGGCTTAGCTTCAAACTTAAAGCGGAACGTAAGGCCAACCGCTTCATTTTTTTGGGCATAGTAAAACTGTAATCCCTTGGTTTCGGGCCAAAAGCCGAACCTCCTCTGACCCAAACCGGGGAAGTATTACTTCCGATACGCGCCCGACCGGTGCCTTTCTGTCGCCAAGGTTTCCGACCGCTGCCGGAGACCTCGCTTCTTGTTTTGGTGGAAGCCGTGCCGCGGCGGCGTTTAGCCAACTGCATACAGACCACCTGGTGCATGACCGATTCATTAGGAGTAACACAATATGTGGCCTCTGCCAGCTCGGTTTCCCCTACCACTTCATTATTTACATTTAATATAGATATTTTCATAACAATTTAATCTGTAAGGCCCCGGCAAGGAGGTTTTATAATTTGGTTGGTTTGGCTTTCCACTAGTACATCATTTTGTAAATAACTGGGCTTATCTGGGTTTATAATGCCTGTCATTCCTGGCCTGACCAGGAATCCAGACCGATAAAAAACCAGGTAGAACCTGGAGCCATTACTGGATTCCTGCTTTCGCAGGAATGACAAAGTAATGCAGGATAAACCTAAAAACTTACGAAACGCTGCCCTAGTCAGCTTGCTTTTTCTTCTCTGTTTTTTGGACCAACACCAAACTGCCGCGGGAACCCGGCACCGCTCCCTTAATCAGCAATGTATTTTCCCCTTGCGGCACTTTGATTACCTTCAAGTTACGCACAGTTACGCGATCGTCGCCCATTCTTCCCGGCATTTTTACTCCCGGGAAAACACGCGAAGGAGAAGATGATTGGCCAATGGAGCCCGGGGAACGATGAGACATGGAACCGTGAGTAGCCGGCCCGCCCTTAAATCCCCACCGTTTCATCACCCCTGCGAACCCTTTACCCTTAGATGTTCCTACCACTGATACTATATCTCCGGGTGAAAAAATATCCTCCGCCACAATCCTTTTGCCGACTTCAAATTTTTCAGGATTCTGAGGCTTAATCTCACGAATATATCTTACCGCCGGTATTTTATGCTTATCTAAATAGCCCCGAACCGGTTTGGTCAGCCGCCTTGGTTTTACCTGATCAAAACCGATACATACCGAAGTATAACCATCTTTTTCAATGGTCTTTTCCCGAATTACAAAACAGGGACCAGCCTCCAAAACGGTAACTGGAATCGATTCACCATTCTCCCCAAAAATTTGGGTCATAGCAATTTTTTTAGCTAAAAATCCGTCTGCCATAGACTTGCTCTGTCAGTTTAGGAACATAAGGCTGGAGGGTCCACAGACCTATAACCAGTCGTTATTAGTTGTTTAAAATGGCATTTAGGTGCCGCCGTAAATTCTTTTCTACTTCAATTTTCCCATGGATACTATTATCATAGAAAATACATCGGTATCCTGAAATGTCAAAAGGAAGCTTTTCTCCCTTTTCAGCTAGCAAAATAGTGGGTTTTTTCATAGCATGAGCATACCCCAGTTCATAAAAAACATTTGGATTCGGAGGGGTTATCTCTGCTACTACAACTTTTGATTCCATAATTCCCTGAATAATGTCATTAAGAACGATGCCAGGTTGATATACCTCGTCCGCCCGATAAACAGTAAAACCTAATTTTTCAGCAACGGGCGCAATTACATCTCTGTAAAGATAATTAAATTTTTCTTGATATTCCATAATAACAAAAGCTTTTGATTTTCCTAACGATACCTTGAAGTCATCAAATATAATTTCTTTATCCCCTTTCGCAAGCAGACCTATTTGATTACCAGCTAAGGGCTCCTCTAAAGTAGCCTCAAAAACTCTTACTTCATTTACTGTTAACAAAAGCTGTTGGCCCAAGATTCGCACTTCCAGGTTATATTCCACTTCTTTTTTTAAATTACTCTTATCCCCAGCTAATTTTACTCCTCGCCAGCCGGAACCAGGGTCAAATTTAGAAATTACATAGGCATAACCATAGCCGCCCAAGCCAACTGAAATATACTTATTTTCTATTGATTTGAAACCTATCAGAATTCTACCCGCTGTATCATCAGTAATTTCCGGGAATTGCAAATTAACTTTTATAACCCCGTCTTTAAATTCAATATTGGATAGAGCAATTCCCCAGGGAAGCCTCCCCTCTGGCATGGGACAATATTTTATATTTTTATTAAATTCCCATTTATTAACCAGAGCAGCCCAATTACTAACCTTGTGCCATTCTTCTTCCATGGTGACACTTTTACTAATTAGCGCTTCTGTCTCTTGTGGATTCATGACCTAATTTCCACGTCCACTCCCGCAGCCAACTCCAAGCGCATCAAGGCATCGACCGTTTGCGATGTAGGCTCAATTATATCAATCAGCCGTTTGTGAGTTCTGATCTCGAACTGCTCCCGGGATTTTTTGTCCACATGCGGTGAACGCAAGACGGTATAACGGTTAATGCTGGTTGGCAAAGGAATGGGCCCGGAAACTTTTGCACCGGTTCGCTTGGCGGTCTCAGTAATTTCCGCCGCCGCCTGATCCAGTAAATGATGATCATAAGCGCGCAGCTTAATCCTTAGCCTCTGATTAGCAGCCTGAGTCACTTGTGGTATTGCCTCCTACAGATAAACTATCCTATTAATAAAACCAGCAGAAAAAAACCTCACAGGAAGATAACCCTATTTTAATATCCTCCAGCTAACTCCTGAATGATGGTTGTCTTTGATTTACCTACTCCATAACTTCGCTGACTACGCCGGCGCCGATGGTGCGGCCGCCCTCGCGGATGGCGAAACGCAGCTCCTTCTCCATGGCAATCTTGGAAATCAACTCCGCCCCGATAGAAACATTATCGCCCGGCATCACCATCTCCACCCCTTCCGGTAAATTCAAGATCCCGGTGACATCGGTAGTCCTAA
>QIEW01000083.1 GCA_003230535.1 bacterium | reverse complement strand
GGGCTGAAAGATCATAACCTCCTTCCAGGATCGATACTATCCGACCACCACAGCTTTGTTGGGCGGCCCGGCAGACTAACCGGGTGAGTTTTCCAAAGCCTTGAGCAGTGAGCTGCATTCCGGATAAGGTGTCGTCTTGGTGAGCGTCAAACCCAGCGGAGATCAGAATTAGCTCCGGCTGGAAATGACTTATTTCCGGCAAAAGCTCTTCCTGGAAAGCGGCTATATATTCTTTATCCCCGGCTCCGGCATGTAGGGGGAAGTTCTTAGTGTAACCTTTTCCGGCTCCCCTTCCCTTATCGCTCTTTAGGCCGGTTCCCGGATAATGCGGATACTCGTGGATACTGAAGTAGAACACCGAAGGGTCGGCTTCAAATGCTTCAGATGTCCCGTTCCCATGGTGGTCATCCCAATCTACGATGAATATTCGGGAGAGACCATAGCTCTCTTTAGCGTATTGGGCTGCAATAGCTACATTATTGAACAGACAAAAGCCCATTGCCCGGTTACGTAAGGCATGGTGTCCGGGCGGTCGTACGGCACAGAAAACATTTTCAACCCGACCGTCCAAAACCGCATCCACCCCCGCTAACGCCCCTCCTGCGGCCAGTAAGGCTGCCCGGTAACTCTCATAAGATATTTGAGTGTCGGCATCAAGGAACCGCACCCCTTTTCCGTATGCTTCTTCTATAGAGTTAATATAGCTCGGCTCGTGAATCAAGGCAATTTGTGCCGCTGTAGCAGGGTAAGGCTCTATGAGCTCCAGTCGATCTAAAATATCTTCCTCATCCAGATATTGGATGATGGAGGATAACCGCTCCGGCCGTTCCGGATGGGCCTTGGTTAAGTGCCGCAGATACAGCGGGGAATAGACAAATCCGGTTTTACGTTGCGGCTCCATTTTCAAGGTTGTCCGTAATAAGTGTGTTGCTGGTTTAATGGAAATGGGCACATTACATTTGCCCGTAATGCGGCAGCAATATTGTGGCGGCGCAATCTTCCTATTGGCCGGGTTTAGCCGGCGCCGTCAGTGGGACACAGATAGTAATCTGATTTTTATTTATGATAATGAACGGGGATTGATTTTCTTTGCCGTCAGGGTCGGTAATTTTAGCGTCGGTTAGAGGAATAAATGGTTTTTCTTTCACCTGCTTGTTCAGATTGTCGGTAAGTCTGGTGCGCGGAGGCATATGTAATATCCCTTCTATTTTTACACCGTTTACCAAGTAGATATAAACTCGCTCCCCAATCTTGGGGGTATATAAGGGATTTGCAACCGGCATAAGCGCTGAGCCTTTCTATTCTTAGCGGATAGTATCCGCCGCCATTTTTTAAAAACAGATTAAGGATTTTTGCGGTGAAATCAAACCTAACAGTAACTTTTGCTCATTTAAAGTTATTTAGCCCGGATTATTCATAAATTCAAGGCAAATATTGATGCTGTTATTTGAATACAGCTACTTACAAAATAACGGCCAAAAAACAAAATTTTCATATAAATCACCGAAAACTCCCGCTATGGAAGCGACCAACGGGAGCGCGTTTATGATCCCGAATTATTCGGGTTGACAATCTAGGATGAAATTTTTATTAACCAGCAGGAACCTGAGCCTGCGGGGTATTTCCCCGGGGAGGAAACACCACCGCTTCATTTATCTTCATAAACGGCTCTATTTCCGCCTTAGTATTTATTATATCTACGATCCGGGAGTGCTCGGAGAGATCCACCCATCCCTTAATCCGGTGTCCATCTTTAAGTTGAATTTGCAACTGTTGTTTCCGGGTTTTTACCATAAGCTATACCCCTAAGTATATCCATAGTGTCCTGTTTCGGCAATCCTCCAACGGGTTTGTCTAGAGGATACATCCTCTGCCGGAACAACTCTCGGCAACCGACCCTGAAGGGAAGGCGGGTAATGTGAGGTAAGGCCACACATTATCTGCATCTTAACCATACCCCAACTATTTCTCATTGCCCAAACCAATGGTTCACCATCACCGCCATATCGTCCTTGCCTTATGGGTCATGGAGATAAGATCAAAGGCGGCAATGAAGGCCGCTTGCAATTTTTAGGTATCATTTAATTGAAACTGATTTTTTATAAATGTTTTTAATTTTTTTTCTCGTTCCTTTATAAACAATTTTATACTATCAACATTTTCCCAATCGCAATCAACCTCATCTATTTCGTTCTGTGACATCAATGGTGCTAAATTGAAGGCTTGCAATTTATCTTTAGTGTTTTTGTTTCCCTTGCTTGTGTTCGAGGCAGCGTAATCAATTACAAGATTGCCAATGTTGTGCATATACTTCTCGTTAAATTCGTCATCATATTCGACATTTTTTGCACGTTTCGCAGATATATGTTCAATGCTCAATTTTTCACGATCAATATCCGTAAAATATTCTTTCATGCTCAAGAGCGGGAAGCCTTTTGCCTTCCGCAACAGGTTTTCATAAGAAAATAATATGTATCGCACAATGTTTTTACTTAGCCATTCATAATAGTTTTCATATTCAATTGCTTCTATTGCCCTGTGATTAATCTTCCACCAGTTATCAGAGGTAAAACTATCGACCAATGTTATTACATCTTCATTATTTCTCAATGCGGTGTATAAGTAACTTTCACCATTGCTACGCAAGTTAACCAATGAAGCTCTGAAAGTGAACCGATTTATTAGGTTTACCAAGTGATTGAATTTATCTCTTTGTTCTTTGTAAATCCGCATGAGTACGGGATAATACGGAGCAATCCTCCCAATCATAAATAATTGGGATAGCTCATATTCTTTATATTTATCCTCTTGGATTTGTGAGTAGATGACAAAGCTATTTTTTAACCTTGTGGAATAATCTTGTATTTCATTTATAGCAGCCTTTTTTGAATCTTCACTATTAACAAGCTTGGTTATTTTGTTTTTTGTAAACTCTTTTGGCTTTTCCTGGTAATCTGCCGGGCACCCTTCAAAAGCAATTGTATGGTAGCGTAATACGACTCTATCATCTATTTCATATTTTTCTATCGTCCTGTAAATTTCAGCGAAATCTGTTTGTATGTTTTTTATAATTTGATCGGGATTGCCTGAAACAAGACCCGTATTGTACATCAAGAAACTTTTGATAGCTTCTAAATCTGTCAGTTTTCTTCCTCTATCATTTAAAAGCTCAAATATTTGTGTAGCAGTATTTATCTTATCTACAACATACAATAAAACATCCGCATTCGTGGATGTGGTGTATATTTTTTCAAGAATGGTTAAGTCATATTTGTCTAATTCCTTCGTGAAAAACTTTTTAGCTTCAAGAAGCAATTGTTGAGATGGTGTGTTAATGTTTACGTCTTGTGCTTCAGTCTGACTAAGCACAACGTTATGCAGAAAGGCACTATCTTCATTGGATGTTTCCAATTTGAAAACATCATCATCTTTCACAAAAATTCTTTTTGTTCTCTCTGACACTAAATTCGATGACCTTGCAATTAATTTCTGAATGAGAATGTTTATAAATATCACAAAAGTAGTGAGCCTTTGCTGTCCATCAACTATGTCAATAACTCTGAATTCATTTCTATCCCCCTTAATGTGAAACAAGAAAGAACCTAAAAAATAACTACGGTCTGGATGCTGATTTACAATATCGGACAAGAATTCTCTCAGGTTATCTTCCTTTTCCCATGAATACGCTCTCTGATACACTGGCACATTAAATATCCGTGTACCGTCAAATATATCTTTTACTGTGGATTTTCCAGTCTGCATCTCTTCTCCGTTTTGTGCAGTCAGGTACTCAAGACCTGACTGGCGGTTTAAGAAGTGTCAGATTTCCTGAATCTGACACCACAGAAGGAGGTAAAACATTACTTTTCATCCTAAAACGGTATATTGGATATTTCCAAGTCCCTAAGTATTAGGTGCGCCATGTGCGCAGCTTACTCGGCCATTCTTCTGAGGAACTCTTCATGCGTAATGGGTTTATATGGAGATGAGGATTTTCCAGATCCCTTCAGAACCCGATTTAACGGTATCCGTTTCAATTGAAAGTGAAGCTCCTCTTCATCTCGTATTACCGTGATGCCAATAGGGGTGTCGCTCATTCCCCGGAGCAATCGAACACAATCGTTCTGGGTACGGATTTTCTTCCCCCCTACTCTGATAATTCGGTCTCCTTTTTCTATCCCGGTATCTCTGGCGGGAGAATTAGCGGTAAAGCCGTCCACTCTCAAATCCAACCCCACCAGAATTCCTACCCCTCCCAGGAAAGAAGAGTAAGGAAACCTCCGGAGCAGTTCTTCTACAGCATCTTTTACTAGCGGTTGGAGATCGCCAAATATGGTTCGACTGCTGAAACTGGTATTGCCCCAATACTTCTTATGTTGTGTCGTTTCATAAAAGCTAATTTTGATTGATAAATTTATAGACCTTTTATCTGAAGAAGATAGCAGCTTATATTTTACCTCTCCCATAAGATCAGCGGAAGCGCCATGAGGTAAACATTCGTAACCCTTTTCCTGTATCTTATTTTTCAATGCCTCCAGGATGATTAATATTAAGGGTTCCCGATCTGTAGCCCCATTCTTAAAAGAGAGCGATACGGTCCTGTATTTCCCCCATACTTTACCGGGCTGGAATGAATTGGATTGCCGGCGAGACTTGAATACTTGGTTGGAGGCAGGCAGGTGTCCTGCATCTGTCGGGAGCGCCCACAGGCTGGAAACTCCCGCCAGAAGACCGTAAATTACCAAATTCCAGGCGTGGAAGGCTCCCGAATACTTCCTTTTCCCGGACATGAAACTTATTCCTCCTCAACGGGTAAGGTAAAGATGAATGTTGTCCCTTTCCCCTCCTCCGATTCCACCCAAATGCGGCCCCCATGGTATTCCGTCATTTGTTTGGCGATAGCTAAACCCAGACCTGTCCCGGATTGCTGGTGACCGACTGTTTCATCAATCTGGAAAAACTTTTCAAAAATCTTTTGATGAAATTTTTTATTAATCCCCGGTCCGGTATTCTTGACAGCTACTTTAACATGCTTGGGCTGTGTCAGGACTACTTCCGATTGATGGGGATCCGTCTTCCGGGTTCCTTCCACCAGACGCAGGTTGACGCTTATTTTGCCGTTATCAGGAGTACACTTTAACGCATTCGAGAGAAGGTTGGAGAAAATCTGCTCGATCCGATGCTTGTCACCTCGTATGGCAGGGATTGGATTTGCATATTTTACTGAAATAGCGATCTTCCTTTGCTCCGCTTCCCAATGGTACATAGACAAAAAGTGTTGGATAACCTCCTCTAGTTTGACAAGTTCATTTTTACGCGAAGCAAGTCCCGATTCGATCTTTTCAATATCCAGGAAATTATCAATTAGGTTGGTTAACCGGAGGCTTTCGCTATCAATCTTATGGAGGAATTCTTCATATTCCTCCGGCGTGTTCTTATATAAGAGCAGTAATTCTGTAAACAAGCGGATAGAGTTTAAGGGGTTCCGCAGATCATGGGCCACAATATTTACCAGTTCTGATTTGCGACGATCAATTTGCATTAGGCGTAAATTAGCGCGTCTGAGTTCTTCGGTGATATATTCTAACTGTTTGTTTCGCATGCGAAGCTGATGTTCCATCTTTTTCTGATGCGTAATGTCCATAATCAGGCCTTCAATGCAGATTAACTCCCCATCAGCTCCCAACACGGGAATAGAGCGGTGGATAACATAGATTATATCTCTTTTGTTTTTGTGAAATATCCGGTATTCGTATTCCGCTTCTACCTTTTCCTGGAGCTGCGTTTCCAATCTAAGGCGCATCACCGGTTCATCTTCAGGATGAATAAAGGCGGCCCAAGCTTCCATCCCCTTGCTGTAGAGGTCTTTCGGGCTAATCCCTAGGAGCCGCTCCACCGCCCGACTCACAAAAGTGAACCCCTCGGTAAGGCTATAACTGTAAAGCATTGCCGGAAGCCATTCCGCTAAAGGTTTATATTTTTTGCCAAATTCTTCCAGCTCTTGGGACAGGGCTGTGATGTATAATTCGGCTGTTTTTAGGACTTGTTGGTCTACCGCCTGGGTTACCAGGCTGATAAAGGCTTCCAATTGCTCGGGCTGCCAACTCTCTCTAAATTGGAATTCCTTTAATTTTTGGATAATCAGGTCTCGGATTATGAACTGACTCCGGATTAAGGAAGGAAAAGGGATGCTGGCAATATATCCCGGTTGGAGAGTTTCTTTTAACCACTCCAGCTCATCCTCGTGCTGAAGAAGATATTTGATTACGCTGGGCAAGGCTGACTTGCCGAAGGAGGGGGAAAACATCTCCCTGGGCGAGGAAGGCGGCTTTACTTTAGAGATACTATCCATCCACTGGGCAACAATTTCGGGCTGTTGTTGCTTTAAGAACTCGGCCAGAATTAGCAGTTCCTCATTCATAATAAACCACCTTTAATGAACTGTTAGAAAACATATATTTATGTCATTCCCGTGCAAACGGGAATCCAGTATTTTAAGATAGTTAAAATCAGGATGGATTCCCGCTTTCGCTGTAATGACAACTTTTTACGAAACCATCACCTTTAATAATATATCATTAATGAGCCCGGCTAAACCCAATTTGAGCTTTGCCAATTGATTTTGAAACATTGCTTTAGGTTGCTGTTAATTTTTATATTTAGCGAAAATACCCCAGAATAATATATTGTACTTAATTTATATTATAAACTCAAGCTTCGGAGAGATTTTTATTTAACTAAAGTAAATTAGCGCACCTGACGGTGCGGACTTTGTGCAGTCAGGTACTCAGACCTGACTGCGGTTTTTTAGGTGGTGGCAGGTTCAGGAAACCTGCCGCTCATTCAGCCTGTCGGGTTTGAGAACCCGACAGCACATAAATGACAAAGGGCATATGTCCTTAAGTGAACTGCATTGGACCTAAACCAGGAAATTCCTTGTATCTTGATTATGGGTAGTATAGTGTTTCAGAGTAACCCAAAATAGCGGTGTAAAACAGGGAGAGGGAAGCCGAGAAA
>QIEW01000295.1 GCA_003230535.1 bacterium | reverse complement strand
AGGATAAAGCCAAAGCAAATCGCCGAAACAAATCACTCCTTTTAACCCGAATAATTCGGGATTTATAACACGCTCCCGTTGGTCGCTTCCATAGCGGGAGTTTTCGGTAATTTGTGTGAAAATTTTGTTTTTTGACCGTTATTATATAAGCACTTGTATTCAAATAACATCATTAATGTTTGCCGTGGATTTATGAATAATCCGGGTTAAAAACAGATTAAGGATTTTTCAAATACCCTGATGTTGGCCTGTCCCCAGGCCGAAACCACTATAAAGGGGGCGTTTCCCTTGGCACTTTCGGCTTGAGAACCAGCCGAAAGATCGAAATCAAAACGTTACTTATCTGGTTCTTCAGTTTTGCCTGTTCAGTTCCCCTCTTTGAAAAAGAGGAGAATATTCCATTTTCTGTGGTGTCAGATTCAGGAAATCTGACACCTCCTAAAACCGCAGTCAGGTCTGAGGACCTGACTGCACAAATCACAGAAAATCCGCACCGATAGGTGCGCTAACTTGGGATTACCTGATCACTCCGCCTGTAATCCCTTCAACAGTTCCAAAACTTTTTCCAAGGCGTGTTCGGGGGAAACTTTACAACTTTGGCCTGTTTTGCGCGCCTTAATCTCCACTACCCCTGATTTCAGGTCCCGTACGCCCACGGTTACCCGCAGGGGTACGCCAATAAGATCACTATCCTTAAATTTTATTCCTGGCCGCTCATCCCGATCATCCAGCAGCGCCTCCAGTCCGGCTGCCTTCAGAGAATTGGCCATGTGGACGGCGATATCTCTTACTTGTTCATCCAGCGGGTCGACCATCAGCACTATCACCTGAAAGGGAGCCAGGGCCACCGGCCAGATAATGCCATATCGATCGTAACTTTGCTCAATGGCGGCGGCCATTGTCCGGCTTACACCGATGCCATAGCAGCCCATCACCAGCGCCCGCTTCTTACTCTGATCATCCAGGTAGGTCGCCCCTAAAGCCTCGGAGTATTTAGTTCCCAGTTTAAAAATATGTCCTACCTCTATCCCGCGGCTGAAGGTCAAAGCTGACCGGCAACGGCAACAGAGATCACCCGTCTTCGATAGACGCAGATCGGCAAACTGCTCCGGCTCTGCATCCCGACCCCAGTTCACGCCTCGGTAATGGGCGTCATTCTCATTAGCGCCGGCGATGAAGTTCCGCATCCCCTTGGTAACCAAATCCGCTATCAGGCGGTATCCGGTAACACTTACCGGACCGGCAAAACCTACCGGGGCTTGAGTAACCCGCTCTATGGTCTCAGGAGAAGCCAGTTCCAAATCTTTGGCGCCCAATAGTTTTTGAAGTTTATTCAGGTTAATCTCATGGTCGCCTCTAAGCAGAGCCAATACCGGTTCCCCATCCGCCATTATGATCAAGGTCTTTACCAATTCCTGAGGTTGAGAGTCCATAAAACCACAAACCTCTTCTACAGTCTTAACGTTTGGGGTAGAAACTTTCTCCAAATTCAACAGGTTATCAGACACCCCTTCCTCAACCTGCTGATAAGATATACTATCAGGCGATAAGCTTTCCGTCCGCTCCAGATTAGCGGCATAACCGCAACTAGGACAGGAGACTATTTGTTCCTCGCCAGAGTTGGCCAGCACCATAAACTCATGGGAAAAACTACCTCCGATAGCGCCGGTATCGGCTTCAACCACCGAAAACCGCAAACCGCAACGCTCAAAAATACGGCGGTAGGCCTGATACATTAATTTATAGGTCTCCTCAACTGAGGCGTCATCTCTATCAAAACTATAACCATCCTTCATCAGGAACTCCCGACCCCGTATCAGGCCAAACCTGGGCCGGATCTCATCCCTGAACTTGGTCTGAATTTGATACAGATTCAAGGGGAGCTGGCGATAGGAGCGAACTTCCCGCCGCACTAAATCTGTAATGACCTCTTCATGGGTAGGGCCAAGACAAAGCTGCCGGTTGTGCCGGTCTTCCAGCCGCATCAGTTCCGGGCCATAAAGCTCCCAGCGACCGCTCTCCCGCCACAGCTCCGCCGGATTGAGCGCCGCAAGCAACAGCTCTTGCGCTCCCGCCCGGTTCATCTCCTCTCGAATTATCCGGCACAGTTTATTCAGTACCCGATATCCTAAAGGGAGATAATTATAAATACCGGCCGCCAGTTTCCTGATCATTCCCGCCCGCAACATCAATTTGTGACTTATTAGCTCCGCCTCTGCCGGTGTCTCCCTTAAGGTAGGGATAAGGGCTTTTGAATAATAGATTACTTCTCCCGCCATCCGTTCTCCCCTCTCGTTATCTATATCCCGAATAATTCGGGATCATAAACACGCTCCCGCTGGTCGCTTCCATAGCGGGAGTTTTCGGTGATTTGTATGAGCCATTTTGTTTTTTGACCGTTGTTTTGTAAGTAGCTGTATTCAAATAACAGCATCAATATTTGCCGTGGATTTATGAATAATCCGAGATATAAGCCTGTATGTTTCCTTTAATTATCCGCTTACCGGAGTATACTACAACAACTTAGCTCTACACAAGACATACAGGGGGCCAAACCGGATATTAATTCTCTGAGCCCATGAGCTATCTGCCAAGGCGAGCGCCCACATTAGAGTGGCGGCATAATAACCCTACATCGGGACCTAGCAATTAGTGTAATCGAGTTTCTTTTTTCTATGACGATTAAGAGGGTTGCTATGTTATAGTAAAGCGTATTATGCTGTGGCTGGGATATAGTTTAGTCTGCGCTCTCTCCCAAGCTACCTCAGATGCTCTCTCCAAGAAGGCGCTGGAGAAAGAAGATCCTCTGATGGTAGCTTGGGTGCGCATGGGTTCTGTTGGTTCTTATACTGCCGAGGATGGAACTGCCCGCGCTTGATAATACTTTTTGGATAGCTGTCGCAGTCCTGATGCCGTTAAATATCTTGGCGCTCGTACTCTATATTAGAGCTCTCGCCCTTTCGCCCCTATCGCTTACCATCCCCTTTTTAGCTCTTACTCCGGTGTTCCTGATACTTGTTTCCTTCCTGATTTTAGGCGAGTTGCCCACGGGCTGGGGGGTATGCGGCATCCTCATTATCGTAGTAGGGACTTATTTACTTAATATGCAAGAGATTCGTCAGGGGTGGTGGCGACCGCTTACGATGGCAGCTCATGAGCCGGGTTCGCGCTTGATGATTATGGTCGCCTTTATTTACAGTTTTACCTCTACCCTGGGGAAACTAGCTGTTCTTCATTCCGGGCCTGATTTTTTTAGTTTGTTCTTATTTGCCGCGATGGCTATTGGGATCTGGGTGATAATGTGGGCAAAATTGGGCCGCCGCAGCTTGGGGGTTTTTAGTCGGCCGGGGAGGTTTTCATTGATCGGCCTGGCATCCGCCTTAATGATTTTTACTCATTTTCGGGCCATAGAGCTGATCGAGGTGGCCTACATGATTTCTGTGAAGCGATCCAGCCTGGTGCTCAGCGTACTTTACGGCGCTTTATGGTTTGGGGAAGAACATATAAGCTGGCGGTTGATCGGTAGCGGATTAATGGTTCTGGGGATAATAGTAATAAGTCTGTTGGGGTAATTTCATGACGACTTATAATTGCCTTGAAAAGTCACGATAATCTCCACTGGTTAAGTAAATAATATATCTGTCCCAGTATTGAAGACAACTTATTCAGTTTCACGACTATTTTGTCAATATTAGTATCAAGTCATCTGAAGGATACTATAGCGCTTGCCCATCACCTACAGGATTTACTTGATCAGGGAATAGTGGTTCTGTGGTGTCAGATTCTCAAATCTGACACCTCCTAAAACCGCAGTCAGGTCTGAGGACCTGACTGCACAAATCACAGAAAATCCGCACCGATAGGTGCGCTAAGTTCATCAGGGAATAGTGGCTGATTATGCTGATATCAATCGCCCGATTGTCCGGCTTATCCCGTGCCAGGGTTACACAAATTATGAACCTAACATTGCCCGCACCGCAAATTCAGGATTTTTTCTATTAAGCATACGGTTAATTCGTGCGAAAAAAAATGAGCCGGAAGATGCTCACCATCACCCGGCTCTGAGAAATATGCTTTTACTGAGGAATTAGTAGCGGCTGCGACCTCCGCCAAATCCACCGCCAAATCCACCGCCACGTCCGCCACCGCGTCCACCGCCAGGTCCGCCGCCAGGTCCACCACCGCGGCCACCGCTTTTGGTTTTTGGACGCGCCTCATTGACGCTAACATTCCTTCCACCAAGTTCCGTTCCGTTAAGTCCTTCAATAGCTTTCAATGCCTCTTCCTTTTCAGGCATTTCTACGAAGCCAAAACCTTTAGATCGGTCGGTATCTCGATCTACAATAATCTTTGCAGATTCAACTTCACCAAAAGCTTCGAAGGCGGCTTTGAGCGCGTCATCTGTCACCTCATAGCCAAGATTGCCAACATAAATATTCATTATTTCTTCCTCTTTCTCTCGCCATAGTTCATTGTTAAATCGAAAGTCTGCCCATGGCGTCCCGACATATTTCGATGGCACCTCTTTCCTGGGGGATACCAACCCTTCTTTTATGCTCCGATCCCATTCGAGACAGGTTGTCAAAATTAAAACAGCCTGTTAGTTTTTCAGCATGAAGTAATTTCATTAGCGGATAGCATCCGCCGGCATTTTTTGTGTAACAGGCCAACTGTTTGTGCGAATTCAAACCTTACAGTAACTTCTTCTCTTTTTGAAGTTATTTTGAAGACACCATTATAATTATACACAAAATGAATGAAAAATAAAGGCCAATAAAAACAATAAGGAGACTTTTGCAAAACTAGCTTAGATTGTCCCCTCCCGTGCAAACAGGAATCCATAAGCTGCTGATTTTAACTATCTAAAAATACTGGATTCCCGATAAAAGCGCTCGGGAATGACATTTTGGAGACTTTTGCAAGTACCTTTAAGGACAGAATTTTTGCGATCTACAAGTTTACCGAATATTTAGCATAATGTGCTTATTCGAATCTTATTTTTTGGAAACTTTTTTCCTCAACCTTATGGATTGAGGCGTTATTTCAACCAGTTCATCTTCTTTAATGAATTCCAAAGACTCTTCTAAACTCAATGTCTTTGCCGGCACCAATTGCAGGGCATCATCAGATGCCGCAGCCCGAATGTTGGTAAGCTTTTTCTCTTTTATAATATTGACATCCAAGTCGTTATTCCTTGAATTTTCACCAATAATCATACCTTTGTAAACCGGTGTGTTTTCTTTGATAAAAAGAATCCCTCTTGGCTGTAGGTGAAACAAAGCATAAGTTGTTGCTCTGCCTTGTCTGTCAGCTACCAGGGCGCCGGTTTGCCTTTTAGACATGGCGCCTTGCCAGGGTTCATAGCCGTCAAACATGTGATTTAACAGTCCGGCGCCTCTGGTGCCGGTTAAAAACTGTGTTCTGAATCCAATCAATCCCCGGGAAGGAATTCTGAACTCAAGGCGTACCCGGCCATGTTCATTATTATTCATTTTTTGCAGGCGTCCTTTTCGCATCCCAAGCTGCTGTGTTACCACTCCCACAAACTCTTCGGGAATATCCACCACGAGCAATTCCATTGGTTCATGCAAAATATCATTGATTTTCTTGGTGATAGTCTCCGGCATTGATACGGACATTTCATATCCTTCCCGCCGCATCATTTCTATAATGATGGCCAATTGCAGCTCACCGCGGCCGCTTACTTTAAACGAATTATGCTTCGAAAAATCTACCGTTATAGAAACATTGTACAATAACTCCTTTTCCAACCTCTCCCTTATCTTTCTGGAGGTTACAAACTTCCCTTCTTTTCCCGCAAAGGGCGATGTGTTTACAGAAAACATCATGGATATGGTTGGCTCATCCACCTTTATTCTCGGCAATGCTTTTGGGGTTTCTATATCAGTGATTGTATCGCCAATGTTTATCCCCTCCAGTCCTGCCAGGGCAACGATTTCTCCCACTGATGCGGTATTTGTTTCTGTTCTTTCGAGTTCGCTGAAGGTGTAGATGGAAGTTATTTTGGTTTTTATCGTGTTTCCTGCGCTGTTTATCATAGCTACTTGATTACCGACGCTTACAGTTCCGGAAAATATTTTTCCAATCGCGAGTCTGCCGATATAATTATTGTAATCAATATTTGTAACGAGCAGCTGCAATATGCCGTCTATATCGCCTTCAGGGGCGGGTATTTCATTAACTATAAGATCAAATAACGGCTTTAAACCGCTTGTTTTTTTATTTATATCAAGGGTGGCAGTTCCCGCTCTAGCATTTGTATAAACAATAGGGAATTCAATTTGCTCTTCTGTTGCATCAAGATCGATATAAAGATCATAGACTTCATTTATTACTTCCTGAACTCTGGCATCGGGCCTGTCAATCTTGTTTATAACCAAGATAGAGGGCAGGTTGAGTTCCAACGCCTTTTTAACCACAAATCTGGTTTGCGGCAGCGGCCCTTCCGAAGCGTCAACTAACAATAATACTCCATCCACCATTTTCATTGTTCTTTCCACTTCTCCCCCAAAGTCGGCATGGCCGGGAGTATCAACGATATTTATTTTTACGCCATCGTAGTCAACGGCAGTATTTTTCGCCATTATGGTAATACCTTTTTCCTTTTCCAGGTCAATATTATCCATAACCCGTTCTTCTATTTTTGCATTAGCGCGCACATGGCCTGCTTGCTTTAACATGCCGTCCACAAGTGTTGTTTTGCCGTGGTCAACATGAGCTATGATTGCTATATTCCTTAGATTATTGTGTTTCATAAATCCTCACAGTTTAGCCAAATAGATATCTAACGGTTTTTTAAAGATCAATTCGCACAAATTTGCGCCAGAGACAGGGTTTTTGATCTTTCTGTATCAGGCGTCCTTTCTCTGGCAACATCTGTGCAGACAAGAACGGGGACTTGCTGGGCATTAAAACGCTCTATTATCCTGGATTCCCGCTTACGCGGGAATGACAGTTTATATGTTTAAAAGTCCGCCCGAAGAGCAAATTACCCTACCACATCAAATGCTATGGGTCAATCTTTTTAGCAATTAATTTGAGCGACATGCCCATTAGGCTTCAACTCGACCCCGCCCGCCTTCTTTGGCCCTGTAAAGAACATGATCCGCGCGCCCGATAAATGTTTCCAAATCATCGCCCGGCCTAAATTGGGCAACTCCGAAGCTGCTGGTTACATTTCCCACTTCCTGGAACCGGAATTCTTTAATCAGCGCGCCTAGTTTGTTTGCCATCAGCTTGGTGTTGTTAATATCTGATTCCGGGGTGAGGATTAAAAATTCATCCCCTCCCCATCGCGCCAGGATATCAGTTTCTCGTATATTATCTGAGACTATTTGGGTCACTTGTTTTAGAACGCAGTCTCCAATATTATGTCCATAGGCGTCATTAATGCGTTTAAAGTAGTCAATATCAAACATGATCAGGGAAAGAGGCGTTTGATATCTTAAGCTCCTGTTAATTTCGGCATGAAGTATGTCCAGCAGCTTATTCCGGTTTGACACCCCTGTCAGCGCGTCAGTAGCGGCCTGTTTTTTAAACTCCTTTTTTTCTGTTTCGATTTTCGTGATGTCGGTGAAAGAAAATATGTAATTATCCATCTCAGGAAATCTATTACAGTTAACCAGGAATATTTTAGGCTCCCCCGCGGGGTATTTTTGATTGACGAAATAAACCAAAACATCTTTGCCCGGATTATTTACCATATATTTTAGCCAGCCGCGTTTTTTCTGAAGGGGTAATGGTATTCCATCAACCTTAAGAAAAAAATCTTCCAAACTCTTCGAGTCTTTTTTAAAATCCTCAAGGGAGTGATATCCCAAAAAATTTAAGAAGGTTTTATTTATATACTCAAGTTCATTTTTGTTGGTGGTGATGATAAAACTTGGGTTAGCATCCAGAATAAAACGAATATACTTGGCGTTAAGCTCTATCTCTCTCTTTTGAACAAGCACGATGGCGCTTTTGATGAGCGCTTCGAGTAACAGGTAAGGATCTATCGGTTTTAAAACATACTTATCAATTCCAATGTCGATAGACTTTAAAAAATACTCCTGTTCATTAAAGGCTGTGATTACAATTATGGGTATATCTTGGTCTATTTCCCTGATACTCTTAGCCATTTTTAATCCACCCATAGTGGGCATCCTAATATCGGTAATTATTACGTCAGGCTTGTGTTTATTAAATATTTCAAGACCTTCCCGCCCATCCAGGGCGCTGTAAAGAGTTCTCACTTTGGGTTTGAGAAACAGGGATAACTGCCGCTGTATCTCCTTATCATCCTCCACATATAAAACAGACATAGTCTTCAGCGCTGCTATATCCATCTTTGTTTTGGCCTTGTCTTTTTTCATATCGACAGTCCTTTATCCATTAGGTTGCCATGGGTAATCGGTGTAGTTATCTTAAATTCAGTCCCATCATCGGTATTTTGAACATTGATATAGCCGTTCATATGTTCTTCTATAATGACCTTGGACAAATACAGCCCCAGTCCGGTTCCCTCCTCTCCACTTCTAGTAGTGAAGTATGGTTCAAATATCTTATTTAGAATATCTTTGGGAATACCTTCTCCGTTATCCTTTATCTTAACTACAGCAAATTTGTTTTCATAAAAAACGTCAATTATTATCTCCCCAGCTATTCCTTTATTAACGATAGCATCTTTAGCGTTATTCAGGATATTAAGGATCACCTGGGAGTATTCATTTGGGAATCCCACTCCGATTATTTCCTCCATTTCATTTACAATGACAGATATGTTGTTGTATTTAAAGGAGGCGGCAACCAGAGATAATGTGTCTTTGATAATTTTGTTAATGCTGAATTCTTCTTGTTCCCGACAGGGTTTAAAAAAATTTCTAAAATCATCTATGGTAGTGGACATTTTCATTATCATCTTCACGCCATTGTCAATGAAATTTTCAATCGTAGTCTCCGTCAGCTTTTTTTCCTCGAAAAAGTCTTTAATATTGAATAGAAGAAGATTGAGGGCATTGAGCGGTTGTCTCCACTGATGGGCGATAAGTCCGATCATCTCCCCCATGGCCGCCAGACGCGACTGATGCATCATGATCACGTCTTTCTGGCGGCTCTTTTCGAGCTCTTCCTGCAAGCGCCTTTCCAGTGTAGCGTTGAGTTCTTCTATTTCCCGCTGCCTTTCCTTTAGACTCTCTTCTGCCCGCATGCGTTCAGTGATGTCAATCCCCATTCCCACAAGATATTCCTCATCATCAATTTTCATGCGTAACCCACTGTAATAATAAGGAGTTATTTCTCCGATTTTTGAGAACAAAGCGCCGATTTTTGTCATTGCGAGCGAAGCGAAGCAATCTCAAATTTCATTACAAATCAATGGGATTGCTTCGGCGATAAACCCGCCTC
>QIEW01000475.1 GCA_003230535.1 bacterium | reverse complement strand
ATGAACATTTTGTTTTTTGACCGTTACTTTGTAAGTAGCTGTATTCAAATAACATCATTAATGTTTACCATGGATTTATGAATAATCCGGGACAAAAAGGAAATTTTTACGCCATAACTTCATTGTGGCAATGCTTTTTAATGTTCCGGTTAATCCTGAAACTAAAATGATAGAGAGCCACCGGCTTTAGGAATAGGCCGAGGCAGTAAATAATAAATTCGACTATTTGGCCAAACTCTCATTATATGGCGGTCGGGAAATACCGTCCTCAGTAATAATGGCGGTGACATAGCGGGCGGGGGTTACGTCAAATGCCGGGTGGGCGGCGACAACCCCTGCCGGGGCGATGGGATAACCATGGAAATGGGTTACCTCATTCGGGTCGCGCTCCTCGATAGGGATATCGGCCCCCGAAGATAAGCTTAAATCCAATGTTGATCGCGGCGCCGCTACATAAAAAGGTATCCCGTTTTCCCTGGCTAATACCGCTACCGTATAGGTGCCGATCTTGTTGGCAACATCGCCGTTAGCGGCAATCCGATCCGCGCCAACCACTATCACAGATATTTTGCCCCGGCTCATGAAATGGCCCGCCATATTATCGGTAATAAGCGTTACCGGGATGCCTTCCTGGTGCAGCTCCCAAGCGGTCAGCCTGGCGCCTTGCAGGAAAGGGCGGGTCTCATCGGCATAGACGCGGATGTTTTTTCCCTGGGAATGAGCGGCGCGGACCACACCCAACGCTGTGCCGTAACCGGCGGTAGCCAGCGCGCCGGCGTTGCAGTGGGTAAGGATAGAGGCTCCCTCCGGGATAAGATCCGCTCCATGCTTGCCGATCCTGCGGCAGATATCGATATCCTCCTGCCACATCTGCACCGCTTTGTCTCTTAACCGCTCCTTGATCTGGGCAATAGTCAGGTTACCCATGGATTCGGCTGCGCGCCTCATTTTATCAAGCGCCCAGAACAGGTTTACCGCGGTAGGCCGGGTTTTCGACAGCCCCTGGCAAATCACCTCCAACTCCTTAGATAATTCAGAAAAATCCTCCGCTTTAGAACCTTGCGCCCCTAAGGCTACTCCCATTGCGGCGGCTACCCCAATAGCCGGCGCTCCCCGAATACACATTCTGGAGATAGCATCGGCGACTTGTTCCCAATGGGTACATTCTAAGTAGACCGTCTCCAGTGGAAGCTTGGTCTGATCCAATATATGCACACAAGAAGCAGCTTCCTGATGATTGGTTTTTTGTCTGTCTTCCCATATTATTGTATCAATCATTAATCCTCCCGATATTAGCCCGAATAATTCGGGATTTATAACACGCTCCCGTTGGTCGCTTCCATAGCGGGAGTTTTCGGTGATTTCCATGAAAATTTTGTTTTTAACCGTTACTTTGTAATTAGCTGTATTCAAATAACATTATCAATGTTTGCCGTGGCTTTATGAATAATCAGGGTTAGCTGATTTTGAGCGAAACGAACTGAATTTATCCTTTTTGCCCAAGCTTATTATTGCGCGGCTAACTTATGCAGTGGAAGCGTAACGCCGGCGAGGTGACTGCCCAGTGTGCCAGGTCAGACGGAATATGCTCCGTATAGAGGTTAACCCAGACTTAAAGCTAATTCTAACAAGCTTCTCACAATAGCCCGCCTCAAGAATATAATAATTAAAATGGCTATCATGGGAGAGAAATCTATGCCATAACCACCGAGGGGGAGAATCTTGCGAATGTAACGCAGTACAGGCTCGGTAATCTGATACAAAAACCGTACGATAGGATTATATGGATCAGGACTGACCCAGGAAAGCAGAGCCTGAACAATTATAGCCCACATATAGAGATTGAGACCGATATCAAGTAACTCCGCTATCGCCTGTAAAAAATTGCTAACCAGAAACATATTTTATTTGTCTCCCAGAGATTAGTTTTTACAACAATCCTGAGCGCCTGATGTGTCTCCCAACTCTTGGGAGCGGCAGGCGGCGGCCTCCACCGCTGAGATCAGGGCGGCCCTTAGCCCGAACTGCTCTAAGACGGAGATACCGGCTATGGTGGTTCCACCTGGGGAGCAGACCTGGTCTTTTATCTGCGCAGGATGCAAACCGGATTCTATCAGTAGTTTAGCCGAGCCCAGAACCGTATGGGACGCTAGCTTCAAAGCCGTAGGCCGCGCTAATCCCAATTTCACGCCGGCATCAGCCAGGGACTCGATTACCAGCATCATATACCCCGGCCCGCTGCCGCTCAAGGCCGTTACGGCATCCATTTGCGCCTCCTCAACCACCACTACCTCTCCTACGGCCTTAAAGATTGCGCCGGCCACATCCAAATCATCTACAGTGGCGCTCCCGCCCCGACAAAGTGCGGATACTCCCGCGCCTACCTTGGCCGGCAGATTAGGCATCACCCGAATAAGCCGCCTATCTTCCCCAAGTTTCTCCTGGAGAAGACCCAGAGGTGTCCCGGCGGCAATAGAGATGACCAGATAAGACCGGTCTATTACATTCCATATTTCTTCTAATAACTCGGGAAGCTGTTGAGGTTTTACCGCCAGGATAACGATCTGGACAGCAGAAATGGCCTTCAGCTTGTCCTGGGTAATATGGACACCCCAGGCAGTCTGGAGGCTCTCCAGGGCGGAAAGCCGAATATCCGCAGCCCAAATTTGGTCAGCCGGCGCCACATCGGCTCTCCGCAGGCCGCCGATTATGGCGCCTCCCATCTTTCCCGCACCTAATACAGCTATTTTTTTATTCGTTAACATATGGCGTTTGAATTTAGGAACTAAGAACTGGGGACCAAGGAGCCGCAACTAACCCCTAATCCTTCTGTTTCCTGGGACCGAATATGGCGGTACCGATACGTACCATATTAGCCCCTTCCTCTATGGCGATCTCAAAATCACGGCTCATGCCCATAGAAAGATAAGTCATGTTTATCTGGGGCGGCTTACAGGCTTCAACCTTATGGAATAGTTCGGTTAACTGCCTGAAATAAGGGCGGACATCTTTTGGGTCTTCGGTATAGGGGGGGATACACATCAGTCCCTGCACTGAAATATAAGGGAAAGGAGCTAGTTCGTCTAAGAAGTACGGCAGCTTTTCCGGTGAAATTCCGGATTTTGTTTCTTCACCGGCTAGATTTATCTCCAGCAATACCGATATGGTCTTACCTGCCTGGGCGGCGCGCTTATCTATTTCCCGGGCCAGGCGGAGACTGTCCATGGAATGAATAAGATCAAAGATAGCCGCGGCATCTTTTACTTTATTGGTCTGAAGATGACCAAGCAGATGCCATTCCACCTGACGGCCGATTGCCGCATGTTTGGCCTTTGCCTCCTGGACTTTATTTTCTCCTAAAATTTCTATTCCGGCAGGAAGAGCTTTCTCTATTTGGGGGAGTGCGATGGTCTTGGATACCGCCACCAGTTTTATCTCTTCCAGCGGGCGACCGGCTCTGTCAGCGGCAGCCTCAATTTTTTCTCTTACCTGGGCAAGATTGGCGGCAATATCTACCATGGTGAGATAACCTAGCTCCGTTACTGATGCTACTATCAGAAACAACAATGGACACGCTATCCCAGTTATCGTTGCGGGGGGGCGGCTACATATACCGCAGCATTCTATCCGCGGCAACTGGAATTTGTAACCCTGGATGCTGCCATTATCCATCGACAAATAACAAAAAGATGATCTGAATATCACCTCTGCCATCATTACAGACCTTCTTTATAGAGAAGACATATCTGTTTGTTATCCTAATCCGCTGTCCCAACCAGGTGGAGGCGATCTTCAGTTACCAGCTCCTTGGCCAACATAACCCGTTTGGGGAATTCCGATCCCCGATTCAGGAGCCGATGTTCGTAGCTTTCCAGGGAGAAAAATTGTTCCAGGTATTTTATAGTTTTGGGGACATTGAATTCTTTACATGAGAAAATGTCCAGGGAAAGATAGGATTTTTCAGGAAATGTGTGGATACTGATATGGCTCTCGGCAATGAGTACAAACCCTGAGACGCCCCAGTCTTCCGGTTTTATTCCGTTATATTTAAACACATAGGGAGGCATAATCTTAGTCATATATATTTGGTCAGGGCATTCATCCAGAAACTTATAAATACGTTCCATGCTTTCCAACTGATCTCTTTGGCAACCGTAAGCATCCAATGTCAGGTGTTGCCCAAAACCAAACTCTCTTAAATTTCTCATTTCCACCTCCTCCTATGTGTTGAGATATTAAACGGAATGACCGGGTTGACAATTTTATTGTCGGGTAGGCTGGTTTGTAATTTTAGATAACAGAGATTAATTTTCGCCTGATTAGGGCTCTCATTCTATCTAATATTACCCTCATAATCAAGAGTTTTTTGAAAATTTTTCAAATATTCCCTTAAGAAAGGCGTATATCATTGATTTATCAAACACACATAGCCACTAGATATTGTTATAAAACAAGTGTATCACTTATTTAAGATTGCCTCGTCCGGGGTCTATGATCCTTTGCTCGCAATGATTTTTCTAACCCTCTAACGGAAATTAACAAACTGCATTTCTATGTCTGGCTTCTTTTCCTTTAGCAGCGTCATTATTGCTTGTAAATCATCCTTTTTCTTCCCGCTAACTCGCACCTGATCCTTTTGTATTTGAGCCTGAACTCTAAGTTTGGTCTGTTTTATAATTTTTACAATTTTTCTGGCGTTCTCAATTGGAATTCCTTGCTGAAGGTTGATCTTTTGTCGAACCATTCCTTGCGCCGCAGACTCGATCCTGCCAAAATCTAATGCTTTTAAAGAAATTCCACATTTGATCAAACGAGTTTTTAGAATCTCAATTATACTTTTCAAGCGACAATCATCCTCTGAAAGAATGATAATGGTGTGAACATCAAGTGAAATTTCACTTTTTGTACCTTTAAAATCAAACCGCTGAAGAATCTCTTTCATCGTTTGTTGGATTGCGTTTTTTACTGATTGTAATTCAATTTTGCAAACGATATCAAATGAACTGTCTATTGCCATAAACTAACACCTCGCAAAAATTAATTCATGGATATTAGTCCCGAATAATTCGGGATCATAAACACGCTCCCGTTGGTCGCTTCAACAGCAGGAGTTTTCGACAATTTGTATGAGCCATTTTATTTTTTGACCGTTATTCTATAAGTAGCTGTATTAAAATAATATCATTAATATTTGCCGCAGATTTATGAATAATCCGGGTTAGTAACCTAAATTCTGAAATTCATGTATTTTATCCCATATTTACCACCTGCATAGCTTAACGCATTGATTTGTCCCTATAGGGAGTAATCACTTCTTTGACCGATAGTCTGAACCTCTGCTTTAGGAATTTAAGGTTGGTTCAGCTTCCAGGACACCAAAATAAACCAGAATATCCGGTCTCTTTTGGGCCACCAGCATCAACGCTCCGCCAGTCATAAAACCTTCCAAGATACTTAGCGGCAATTGGGTGGGAACAAAAGCGGTCAAAATGGCCATGAACGCCGCGCCAAAGGCCTGGCTCCCATGTAAGGCTGAGGAGAGTTCCAGAGAAGTTGTTATATAGGTAGCCCAATCAGCTGCAAAACCGGCGGCAAAACCAGCCCAAAACAACGGCGCTCTGACAGCGCGCAGTCCCCGAAAAGCTAGGATACCGGCGAATGATCCCATAATTCCCATCGAGGTTATATCCGCTCCCCAGGTTGTCAGCCCCCCGTGAGCCATGAACATGGCCTGGAGGAATAGAGCAATGGAAGTTACGAAAATGCTCATCACCGGACCGATAAGAATGGCGGATATACCTGTGCCGCAGGGATGGGAACACGTTCCGGCGGTAGGTACCGGTATCGGCATGCAAGAGACGAGGAAGACTACCGCCCCGACCATAGCCACGGTCATCCGATAGGTAGTGTCGCTATTGCGGCTTAAGATCCATCCTCCCCAGATAACAAACGGCAGGGCTAGAGCCGTCCATAGTCCAGCCCAGGGCAGGGGAAGGATCCCCTCAGAGATATGCATCGCCCAAGCCGTATCAGAAAAGCCCAGACATGTCAGGCAGAATACTCCCCATATTAAAATTGCCTTGACGGTTCTATTCATTTTATAATTCCCTCCCAAATCTACTATTTTTTCGATTATCATTATAGAATTATTCGGGCTAAAAACAAAAAATCCTTAAACACCTCCTTTCATAATGGAGTATTTAAGGATTGCACCCAGCTATCTTCACCCTTTAAGCCTAAGGATATCCCTTAGGCCTGGCCGCTGCCTCTTTGCCATCGAGAATATAGCGGCGCATCATACAGGCAGGTCTTCTGGCTCCTGGATCATCCTACTCCCCGCCACCTTCCCATTCAGCTTAAGCTGAGCAGTGGTTCCCTACGGCAGGTTTCGTCCCCAGATACAGCGGCGGGACCGCACCCGACTCTCACGGGTTTCCCTATTACGCCCCTCTCCAGGAGCGCCTGTATAAGTAAATTGTATAATTTGAATACCAAATCCAGCTAAATAAGTCAACATAAAAATATAGAAAACCATGTATGATGGTTTCGTGCCGATTTTTGTCATTGCGAGCGAAGCGAAGCAATCTCAAATTTCATTACAAATCAATGGGATTGCTTCGGCGATAAACCCGCCTCGCAATAACACCCGGGACTTTTTACGATTGCATCAGCTATAACGTGCTATCAGCTTACATTATATTGCAAGATCAGGGCGTTCCCCCGTTTTAGATTAAACCCCGGCGCGTCACCTTCTAATTTGTTAATGAAAATTTAACTTGCCGGAAATTCTCTGGAAATACAAGAGGGGTAAACTCTATTTCAAAAGTTGTTAGGAAAGGAGGCGGATTAAGGAGGAGGCGCTTAAAATATAGCGCATCTGTTATTTGTGTCGAAACAATTTTAAAACAGGAGGAGATGATGAAGGAGAAATTCAAAGTAGTTTGTTTGGGCGCCATTTTATTGTTAGTGGTAACCGGTAACGCTTTTGCCACCCCATCTACTCAGATATGGATTCCCTCTACCGATGTGCAGGAATTTGGCACATTTCACCTGGGGATAGACAACTACACCACCATCTTCCGTGAAGAGGAAGATGGAGCCTATGACTTTGCTACCGACTTTGGGCTGACCGCGGGGGCGCTCCCCTTTGAGAAGGTAAATCTGGAGGTGGGTGTTGATCTCATAGAGCCCAGCGATGACCCGCTATATTTTAATGCCAAACTGGCTACCCCCGAGGACGCCCTGTTCCAATATTCCCCCGCCATAGCCGTAGGCGGCTATTTCTTCGGCACCGAAACCGATGAGACCGATGAGGACAAAGACGGGCCTACGGACTACAACATCGTCTATGGTCTGGTGGCCAGGACGATCCCTTATCTGGGCCGCCTCTCGGTTGGCTATTACGTGGGCAATGACGATGTGTTGGTGGACTCTGAGGGAAAGAAAGATAATGATGGGATTTTACTCTCCTGGGACCGCACTATTACCGAGATTTCTGATAAGTTGTGGGTGGCGGTGGACTATCAGGGGGGAGATAACATCTTTGGCGCGCTGGGAACCGGGGTGGCTTGGTCCTTTTCGGATAATGTGAGTGTGATCCTGGGGTATGTTTTTTTCAATGAGAATGACTGGGGTAAGGATACAGTAACTGTACAAACGGATATCAACTTCTAACCCGAATAAATTCGGGATCATAAACACGCTCGGAGTTGGTCGCTTCCACAGCGGAAGTTTTCGGTAATTTGTATGAAAAATTTGTTTTTTGACCGTTATGCTATAAGCACTTGTATTCAAATAACATCATTAATGTTTACCGTGAATTTATGAATAATCCGGGCTAAGATAAGGAGAAATAAATATGCGAATTAAGCTGTGCAGTAAGGTTTTTCTGGCATGTCTGCTAGTTCCCGGCCTAGTATTACCGGCCTTTGCCGGGGAGGCCACCGCTGCCGGTAATGCCGTGGCTATTGATACGGTGTGGATACTGGTGGCCGCCTTTTTGGTGTTCTTCATGCAGGCCGGGTTTGCGATGGTGGAGGCTGGTTTTACCCGGGCCAAGAATGCGGGTAATATCATGATGAAGAACCTGATGGATTTTTGTGTGGGATCATTAGCTTACTGGCTGGTAGGTTTTGGGATTATGTTCGGGGCCGATAAGCTGGGGTTGTTCGGATCAGACGGTTTTTTCTTAAGCGCCGGCAATCCGGCTACTGCCGACGGGTTATGGCAGTACGCTTTTTGGATGTTCCAGGTGGTGTTTGCGGCTACGGCGGCTACGATTGTCTCCGGAGCCATGGCCGAGCGGACCAAGTTTATCTCCTATTTAATTTACAGCGCGGTGATCTCAGCCCTGATTTATCCGGTGGTGGGCCACTGGATATGGGGCGGCGGCTGGCTCTCCAGCTTAGGGCTGGTGGATTTTGCAGGTTCCACGGTAGTGCACTCGGTAGGCGGTTGGGCCTCCTTCGCCGGGGCTACGGTGCTGGGGGCCCGTTACGGGAAATATAACGGTAACGGGGAAGCCCGGGCTATTCCGGGGCACAATATCCCCCTGGCCGCCCTGGGAGTGTTCATCCTGTGGTTCGGCTGGTTTGGGTTTAACCCAGGCAGCACCACCGCAGGCACCAACCTGAGTATCGCAACCATCGCGGTGACTACCAACTTAGCCGCCGCCGCCGGAGCCGTCAGCGCCATGATCACCATCTGGTTCCAGTTCGGCAAACCGGACACCAGTATGACCTTAAACGGCGCGCTGGCCGGTCTGGTAGCCATCACCGCCGGCTGCGCCAGTGTTTCTCCGGGGAGCGCCATCATAATCGGTCTGCTGGCGGGAGTTGTGGTAGTGTTTTCGGTGGAGTTCATCGACAAAAAACTCAAAATAGACGATCCCGTAG
>QIEW01000489.1 GCA_003230535.1 bacterium | reverse complement strand
TTAGTGCGCTGGCTCTGGGGCTGTATTCATTTTTCTGGCATGAGTTCTGCGATTGGTATCTGGAACTGGTGAAGCGGCGCTTCACTTTGGGAACAGACCCCAAACAGAGGCTTACCGCCCAGAATATAGCCGTGTTGGTACTGGAGACCAGCCTCCGGTTACTCCACCCTATAGTTCCGTTTATTACTGAAGAGATGTGGCAACGCCTGCCCCGTCAGAGTGAGCTTCCCGCCAAAGAGAGTATAATGCAAACCCCATGGCCTGATGCCGCCTTACTGCCTTGGGCAGCATCCCGGGATGAGCTGGCTAAGGACGCCGTAAAGCGGGAGATGTCCCTGCTCCAGGAAATTATATCCCAGATAAGGACTGTGCGGGCTGAGCTGCAAATACCGCCTTCCAAAAAGCTGGCGGTATGGCTAAAACCAGACCATGGATATTATCCGCCTCATGAGGCCGCATCCATTCTCCAATACCATGCCCCCTATATTGAGATTTTAGCCGGCACCAGCGAGTTGGTAATCTCGCCTGATATAGCCAGACCCACAGGGTCGGCGGCGGTAGTGGCGGCCGGAGTAGAACTGTATGTTGCCTTAGAAGGAGTAGATGTGGTTGCCGAAAAAACCCGCCTGGAACAAAAACTGTCCAAACTATTCAAAGAGCGTCAGCGAGTAGCGGACAAACTCAGCTCCGAAAATTTCCTCACCAAAGCCCCCGCCGAAGTGGTAGAAGAGCATAAGACCAGACAGGAAGGTCTCTCCCGGCAGCTTGACAAACTCTCCGGCTTCCTCCAAAGCCTGGAGTAGCTAAAAATTCTGATGACGTCAGGATTTAGGCAATTAAGGGAAATACTCATTGATTTCTATTGAAAAGATAATGCCTAAAGAGCGAAGGTGCCCGGAATGCGGGGGTATAGTAAGACCAGGGCAGACAGAACTGGTTTACGAGCTGGAAGATATTAAAATAACGGTTAAAAATATAGCTGCCAGTGTTTGTGAGCAATGTGGCCGGTCTTTTATCTCCGGTCGGGTAGCTGGGGAGGTCAATCGCCTGGTAAATAGAGTTATGGAAGACATTAACAGCTTTATTAAAACCGGGGCCGCAGTTGTTGGAACTCACAGAGAAGTGGCTATCGCCGTTTAGTAGAGAGCGTTCCTCAAAGTGGTAGAAGAGCATAAGACCAGACAGGAAGGTCTCTCCCGGCAGCTTGACAAACTCTCCGGCTCCTCCATAGCTTAGGATAAAAAACCTGTTCTCTATACCAGTCCAGTTAAGTTATATGTTTCGACACAATTCGATATAGACGACAAATAAATTAGTCAGATAAATACTTTATAGGGGGCGGTATAGTTTTTGTGCTGCCTCCTTTTCGCTTTTTTATACTATAGGAAATTGTATAAAGCTATTATTGATAATTTATTGTAAGTATTAAGATTGACTACCACTAATAACTTAATGGCTCCAGGTTCTACCTGGTTTTTTAAGAGGTTAGATGATAAAATAAATAAATGGCGAAGAATATTCTGGAGCGAATTAGACGCCAAATAATAGAATCGGACTATGACATTTCTAATCACGCTTTAGAGGAAGCCGCCGATGATAGGTTTGATATTTTCGACATTGAAACAGCCCTGCTTACAGGCAAGATTACTAGAAAGTTCAGTCATGATCCCCGGGGCACTCGCTATGAAATTGTAGGAATAGCTGCCGACTATAAGCGGCATGTGGCTGTGGTGGGTCGGTTTCGGGGCGACCAGATTTTTAGAATTATTACCGTTTATGATGCTGATGCGCAAAAGCAGCTATGATCCCTCTTGTGAGTACTGCGACGGCACTGTCAAAGAGCGTCAGGTCAGGCGGGAAATGTTCCGGATAAAGGACAAGTTTGCGATAGTGGAGAACATTCCCGTTGGCGTATGCGACAGATGTGGTTCAAGGTATTACCATGCCTACATCGTGCGCCGCGCCCACCAAATCGCACAAGAAAAAGCCGTCGCAGATCGCCAGGAACTCGTACCTGTAGGACACTTAGCCTGAGGTGTATTTGGTAACGTCGCGTGGAGAACCAAGGAGGGGTGAAGCATCGGCTTACCCTGAGCTTATTAGCTCAGCCCTTAGAGAAGACATAGGGCGGGGGGATATAACCACCAGTGCGCTGGGGTTAGCGAACCGGCGCGGCAGGGCTGAGGTTCGGGCTAAGGAATATCTGGTATTGGCGGGTATAGACCTGGCAAAAGCCATATTTTGCGAGCTAGACCGGGAAACAGCATTCAAATCATTATACGAGGATGGAGCCAGAGTGCCCCCGGGCGGAGTAATCGCCGAGGTAAGCGCCCGGCTTTCCACTCTGCTGGCCGGGGAACGCACCGCCCTTAATTTCTTGCAGCGCCTTTCCGGAATTGCTACTATTACCGCCAAATGGGTGGAGTGTCTAAAACCTTATCATACCAAGCTGCGGGATACCAGAAAGACCACTCCCGGCTGGCGGGGTCTGGAGAAATATGCCGTCCGTTGCGGGGGAGGTGAAAACCACCGCTTCGGGCTCTATGACGGGGTGTTAATTAAGGATAACCATATCCAGGTAGTGGGAGGAGTTACGCAAGCTTTAAAGCTGGCCCGTCAAAATCTCCCCCAAGGCACAAAAATCGAGGTAGAGGCGGAAAACTTATCCCAGGTTAAAGAGGCTCTGAAGGTAGGGGCGGATGTTATTCTGCTGGATAACATGGGTTTATCTGAATTGCGCCGGGCGATGGAGCTTATCACTGACCAGCCTGAAGGTCACGGACCCCAGGGTCAGAGACCCGAGGGTCACAGACCCAAGGTGGAGGTCTCTGGAGGGGTGACCCTGGAAAACGCCGCCCGGATTGCCAAACTGGGCGTTGATTATATAGCCGTAGGCGCGATCACCCATTCCGCTAAAGCGGTGGATATACATATGGAACTTCTGTGGAATGCCTAATTAAAAAAAGTACCCTGCGGGCGGATAAAAATCCCCCCTGCCCTCCTTTATAAACTTATGGGCCATTCTACTTTACCCTCACCGCAATTCTCTACTCAGGAATTACTGGTTGACGGCGCCGCCGCCTTGGGTATAATATTGACTGCAAGTCAGACGGGTAAATTTATAGAATACATTGACTTTTTAAGTCACTGGAACAATAAAATAAACTTGACCCGGATTATTGATCCATTCGAAATTGTTGTTAAGCATTTTCTGGATTCTTTGCTATACTTAAAAGGATTCGCTCCTTTTCCGGGGATGAGGTTACTGGATTTAGGCAGTGGCGCCGGGTTCCCTGGCGTACCGCTGAAGATAGCCGAGCCTAAGCTGGAAGTAACCCTCTTAGACGCGCGGGAGAAGAAGGTATTATTCCTCCGGTTGTTGCTTCGGAGGCTAAGGATCAAAGGGGTTAGCTGTCTGCATGACCGAGCGGAAAAGCTGGGGAATATCCCCTGCCGTCAAGGCGGCTACCAGGTAGTAGTGACCAGAGCGTTAGCCCCGCTGGAGAAACTAATTACACTGGGGCTGCCCTTCCTTCGGCCTGGCGGGCGGCTGGTTGTCAGCAAAGGCCCTGGGGTAGAGCCGGAACTTGACCGGGTATATAAAGCATCAGCTAGCCGGGGGATGCAGGTTGCCCAGGTTATACGGGTTCCCCTTCCTTTCAGCCAACTGGTGAGGACCCTGCTGGTGTTAACGAAACATTGACCTGCTTCTTGTTCTACAACTGCCGGTTTTTTGTATGATGTGGGTCTATGAAATCCGGGATACGGCGGGGCGGTGGTTTTGTCTGTAAGCCGGTTGCCTGGTAATGGAAACATATGTTAGAAATTAAGGGAGGGGAGTTGGCCACTTATTTTAAGAGGAGCACCAACGATATGATAAAAAAAGAACGAGAAATCAGCCGTTCAGACCGTGAGGAATTGAAAGCTTTTTTAGGTGAAGGAACCGATTTTAAGGGTGTTTTAGCGTTTCAAGGGACAGTGCGGATTGATGGCAAACTGGAAGGGGAGATAGTTTCGGAAGATACTTTGATCGTGGGGGAAAGGGCTGTTATAAACGCCTCGATCAACATAGGTTCGATGTCTATTTCCGGTAAGGTTACCGGCGATATTACCGCCAAGGAGCGAATTGATATTCACGCCAGCGGTAAAGTATATGGTAACCTTCAGACTCCGGTTCTCACCATTGAGGAGGGAGTGATCTTCCAAGGGAACTGTAACATGAGCAGCACGGCAGGATCTCAAATGTCACCGGGAAAACAACCTTCAATAGCCTCTTTCTCAGAGAAGGTTGTCGGAATATCCAATAGTTAAGGGTAAGGCTAAACATACGGGGGTCATATGTCGCCAGCCGCCGCCAGCCTGGCAAACTTGGGGCTGCAAACTAATGCTTTGATCGTTTTTGTTATCGCAGGGTTGTTGTGCCTATTATGTTTAATTATATTTATTTTAGGCTTGATTCTTTCTTTACAATTGAGAAAACAGAACCGGGCCGTGGATAAAGCCAACTTAAATATACTGGATATTTATGAGCTCCTCTTTTCAGGGAAAGATGTGCAGAATAAAGTCAACCTGAAACTCACCCAACTTACCGAATCGGTTGAGGCGAATAAATCTCAACTGGCTTACCTTGCTGATGAGCCGTTGAACAAGATTCAGCAACTGCTGGAGGTGGAAACTGAGGCTTTAAAACGAATCAACCAGAACATGCTGGTAATTTACAAAAATCTCCTGAAACGAAAGGAATAACGTAGCTGGATTGCATTATTATAGAAATATGATAAAGAAAAAAATGCGCCTGATTACATTTCTGGCGGTTACCATTTCCCTAATCTTTGGAGAAGCGCTGTTTGGATTAGAGAGGTTAGGGCTTGCCGGAGAGGGGACAGATGCCCTGAGCCGCTCATATTCTACCCGGGGTTTCCCCTCAGATGTACAGCTAAGAAAGGTAGTGGGGGTAGTTCAACGGGCATTTCCGATTATAGAGTTATACGTGGTTGCGGTAGAGGATAATGGAAAGATTTTTTTAGAGAAAACCGGGGAACTAAGGCTAAACCTGGAGCTGGAGCTTTTTAGGGAAGGCAAGGAATTTACTCATCCGATCACCGGTCAGGTATTGGGACGATTTGAGGATGGTTTGGGGAGGCTCCGGATAACCGAGGTCGCCGAAAGTTATGCCGTGGCTGATATAATCTCCCTGAATAAAGGGAAAACTATTCGTCGGGGGGATCGGGCCCGCATAACCAGCACTAAGATCAGGTTTGCAGTAGCCAAATTGATCAATCAAACCCAACAGGCTGTCGATACTGAAACGTTCACTCAACTGCTTATAAATAAGCTGGAGATGACCGGACGCTTCGAAGTGCTCCCGGTAGGGGAGCTTATGGAGGCCGTCGCTAAATTAGAAGCCGCCAGCCCGGACTACTTGGAGGATACTGGTTTAATAAAAAAAATAGGACAGATGCTGGAGGCTCAAGGGTTCCTGATTTGCAGACTAAAAGATGTGGGCGGGAATCTCTTCTTGGAATCCAAGGCAGTCTCTACCTATAGCGGGGTAGTTCTTTCTAAAGCAACCGCAGAGGTAATTAAAACAGTAACCAATATGCCATCTTCCACTACTCAACCCGGCTTTATAATTCCCACTGCATCAGGTTCCCAACCCGAACAAGGGAAGAGTTCTCTGTTTATGGTGAAGAAGGCGCCGGATTGGATTAGGAGTAAAGGGATCTGGCGAAGCCAGGAGCTGGAGATGACTGTCCGGGCGATGGGGGTTGGTGATACCAACGGCGACGGAAGATCGGAAATTGTACTCACAGACGGCAAGCGGATCAGGATTTATTCGGTAGATGGTTCACAGCTGAAGGAAGAATGGGTTGAGCCGAAGGGCATACGGAAGCATCTTGCTTTGGATGTAGCTGACATAAACAAAAACGGAGTGGCTGAAATATTCGTTACCAATTATGCGAAGCCCCATCTGCGTTCATATGTGTTGGAATATCGGAACGGCGAGTATATAACTATTGCCGAAGGCTTGGGTTATTTTTTACGCGTGCTGCAACTTTCGGAAGGGGAAACATTGTTGGGGCAGAAAATTGGAGTAGCACAAACATTTTATGGGAAAATCAGCCGCCTGACCTGGGAGGACGGTAGCTATACGGAAAGCGCCAAGCTTACCTTACCCAAAGAGATCCCCATCTATGGTTTTAATGTGGGCGATGTCGACCAGGATAGTCAGCCGGAGTTAGTGCAGTTGGATGATTTTGGCCGCCTGCGTATCTATAGGATGAATGGAGAACTGTTCTGGAAAAGTTCGGAACACTATGGCGGCTCTGAACTGTTTTTTTCTCACGTTCCCCAAAGCGCTATTTCCACTTCAGGACCGCGCGCCGGCGATTCTGACTTGGTTGCGGTTAGAGGTCGTATCTTTCTCTGGGATGTGGACCAAAATGAAGGGCTGGATATCCTGGTAAACAGAAATATTTCTCCTACGGGGAATCTTTTCCCAAACAGCGCCTTCTATACTCAAAGCGTAGTGGTGGGGTTGGAATGGGATGGAATTGGTTTTCCAAAATGGGAAAGCAAAAAAATGGACGCTACGGTAGCGGATTTTATGGTGGCTGACTTTGATAATGATCAGGGGCAGGAAATGCTGCTGGGGTTGGTCCTGAACAGAGGATTAGATAACATGTTTAAGGCTAAGAAAAGCCTGGTGTTAATTTATAAATTGGGAGAATTATCCAACTAATAATTATTGTTAGCAGTCATAAAACGGATATTCCAGAGCGAGGAGCACTCTAACCATGATGTATCCCATTGAAATGTATTTCTTTTTCGGTTGGCAACCAATTTTTCTCCAGTGACCACCTCAACATTACGGAATGGCAGGACATCGGGGAGGGTGATGTGGGCTTTTTCCAGAAAAATTTCCCGCCACCTGAAACGGAAGTTTGATTTCTGATGACGCGAATACTATTATTTATCAAGATTATAGCTGATTTATTGGCCCAATATGTAGACATAAATAATACCCATATAATACTTGATTTGAGAGATTTATTATGTTATTGGTTTATTTAAAGTTCCCACGTCTCTTAGGTAATCCTTAAAACATTATGGGACTGCTTAAGAGTCAAAGTCGCACAAAAATAGTAAGAAATATTTTTGTCATGCTTGTGATCTCTTTTCTGTAGCAAGTTTACAAAGGAGACAACTCTATGAATGAAGAAAAACCAAGACTTATAACCAACATCTCACAGGCATTTTGGTGTAACTCTGATGGTAAGTTTGAAGAAGCAAAAATTCCAACTATAACAACTGCCGAGACTCTGTCCTGGTTTGATATATTATTTGACGGAGGGATTTATTTACCTGAAACTGAATCTAAAAGGGCGTTGACCTTTCTCATAACAGGCCCTCCTGGTAGTGGTAAAAGTACGTTAGTAACCGAGCTTTGTTATCGTTTGACCTACAATAGACAATCGAATGAGCTAGGAAGAGAAGGGCTTAGGACACTATATATTACTTCAGAAAGCAATTTCAGATGGATTAAGGACAATGCTAAAGATTTTGGTTGGGAAATGTCCGAAGATAAATTTAGAGATAAGTGCCTTACAGGTGAAGCATCCCAAAATCGGGCAATCACTATCTGGCAGACTAACGACTTTAAATATCTTTTAGAGGCACAATCAAATATTCTCAAAAGTATCGGTAGGTTTTTTGTCAACAAAGATGTCGGGGAAGCCGTTGAAATAGCTGGAATAGCTGGAAAGAAAGCAAAGGAATTAGAGGTAATTAAACAGATAGATATTCAAGCTCCTGACATATTGGTTGTTGATAGTTTAAATACTATGGAGCCAGACAGTCAAGGTGGATTGTTTGATAAATTTACCAATATTACCTCAAGTGGTCCTAAGATCATAATATTTGTTTTAGATTCGGGTTCTTCAAAAGAAACACCGAGTGAATTTTGGGAATATTTCTCTGATATTGTTATACGACTGGATCGAGAATATGAGTCAAATTATATGATACGGAAGATAGAAATTATTAAAGCACGCTATCAACAGCATGTCTGGGGAAGTCATCAACTAAAAATATACCCAGCTTTAAAGCCGTTCAGAGATCTTAAAAAGGAAGAAGAGATAAGGTTTAAGAAACGTCACCATCCATATCGAAAGGAGGGAGGTATATTCATATTTCCCTCTATTCATTATTATCTTTCAGCCTATAAAAGATTAGCGCCCTCTGAGGCACCTCCCTCACTACCAATTCCAGTAAATGGTATCAAGAACATAATTGATGGTTTACCAGAAGGCAGATGTACTGCTCTAATAGGAACTAGAGGTGGGCATAAAAGTCATCTAGGCTACCTTTTTTTACTTTCTAGGCTTTTTAAAGGCGAGAAAGCCTTAATTATCTCTTTACGAGAAGATGAAGGTATGGCAGAAAAGACTATGGTTAAGATTTTACAACAAGAATTTAAAAATGAATTTCCTAACCGTGAAGAAAAACATAAAAAGAGGAGCGTTGCCAAAAACAATTTCCGTGATAAAAATTTAGTCTTACTCTTACTTGAAAAAAAAATAATTAAAAATGATAATGATGACCCTGGTTTTGTCTATTTTGATGATGAAATACAATATGAAGACCAACTTAAAAGACGTCTCGAACAAATAGGTGTTAGTGAAATAAAATTAATTTCGCTTCTTTGGCAACAGTCCCGAGAGGATAGTGTGAAAGAAGAATCTGCTTTAAAAAGATTGCATGAGTTTCAAGATCAAAATAAAGATCAATTAGAAATTTTATATTATCCACCAGGGTATATAACTCCGGAAGAATTTTTTCACCGGATGTTTATGAGTATTCACCGACTCAAGAAAGATGAAAATAATGAATCAACTGCTAAAGTAACTGTTTTATTCAATAGCCTGGACCAACTTTCAGCAAGATTTCCACTTTGTGCTAAAGAGGAAATTTTTGTTCCTGGTATAATAGATACTTTCACCGCATTAAATATAACGAGTATTTTTGTGGCTGTGGAGGAAAAAGGACAACCGCCAGAACAATATGGATTGCGTTCAATGGCGGATCTTATAATCAATCTTAGACATGAAATGTTTCGAATAGATAACTACTGTAAACTTATTGAAGAAAATAAATGTCCCGATAAAGGCAGAGCCTGTGACAAATGTAAAGACATTAATCACTTAGCTACATTTATTCAAGTAGATAGATTTTCTGGCGGTCAAACTGCTGGTGCGGGGGGGATATTGGAACTTGTTGATCAAAGCAATGAGTTTCTTTTCAGGATTTACCAAAAAGATGGTTTACATTGTGTCCCAACCATTACAAATTGATATTATCTCTATATAAATCTGAGGAGCGTATATGAAGGTATTAATTCCAATGGCGGGTAAGGGAACACGGCTTTACCCTCAAAGCTATTCCAGGCCAAAACCTTTAGTAAGAGTTGCCGGGAAACCTATTATCTCTCATTTGCTTGATAAGTTATTGGATAAAAATATAGAGGAGATTATTTTTATCACCGGCGATATGGAGGATCAGGTAAAGTCATATATAGAAACTAATTACCATTTTAAAACCCGTTTCATCCCACAGGAAGATAAACTGGGACCTGCTCATGCAATTTCAGTAGCCAAAAAAGATGCTATTGGTAATGACCTTTTGATTATTTTTGTAGATACAATATTTGAAGCCGATTTAGAACGAATTAATAGTTGCGAATCGGATGGCATTATTTGGGTGAGCAAAGTTGAAGACCCTAGTCGCTTTGGGGTTATCATAATGGAAGGTAAATATATTAAGAAATTGATAGAGAAACCCGATAAGCCTGTCTCAAAACTGGCTCAGATCGGTCTTTATTATATAAAGAACAATGAATTACTATTTGAATCAATAGACTTTGTAATTAAAAGCAAATTAACCAAAAATGGAGAATACTTCCTCCCACCGGTGTTTGAAAGAATGATTCAACAAGGCGCTAAAATAGAAGCTGATATAGCTGATGGATGGTATGATTGCGGGACAATCTCTGAGTTATTGCAGACAAATAAGATCTTACTTCAGAAAGAGAACAATGACTTCGAGGGCAGTAGATCAGTTATGATAGCTCCAAATTTTATTGAACCAAATGTTAAGATAACCAATTCAATTATTGGTCCTTTTGTATCAATAGCATCAGGCTCAAAAATCAACAATTCAATTATTAAAAACAGCATAATAAATGAAAATGCAATTATTGAGAATGCGGTTCTTTTAATTGGGGATAACGCTATTGTCCAGTATAACCTTAAGAGATTCAATGTAGGCGACTATTCACAATTTGTTGGATAATTCCCTGTTTTTCACGAAAACACGTACTTGTTGAAATTATTAATCTGCTATGCACTACAGGTTACATTGGGTCAACAAAATCTTTTATTTGCCTTTAAACTATACTCAGTAAGCTCACAAATAGTGATTAACCTGAGTTCGATATAAATGTTGTTGTATTTACAGGCTATATTATGTGTTTCCCTGAGTTTTTTACAAAATAAGTTGACGTACCTCCTGTTGGTGTGGATAATATTTTGTAAAA
>QIEW01000263.1 GCA_003230535.1 bacterium | reverse complement strand
TCGTCTGGATGAGGAGGGTGTGGTCAGGGCGGCGGTGGAGTCGGTAGCGGAGAGTACGGTGGACGGGTTTATCGCCCCGCTGTTTTATGCTGTATTAGGCGGTGCGCCGCTGGTTTTAGCCTACAAGGCGGTAAATACGCTTGACTCGATGGTAGGCTACACTACCGAGCGTTATCTGCATTTTGGTTGGGCTTCCGCCAAGCTGGATGATCTGGTCAATTTTATCCCGGCGCGACTTATGTATCTCCTTGTTCCGGCGGTATCAGGACCTAAGCGGGCTGCCCATGTTTTCCAAGTCATGCTACGGGACGGGCAGAAACATGACAGCCCTAACAGCGGTATTTCAGAGGCTGGTTTTGCCGCTTATTTAGGCGTCGAGTTAGGCGGATTGTGTTACTATGAAGGCGAGGCTTGTCCCAGACCGACCTTGGGTGATGATGACCGGGCGCCTGAGCTTCAGGATATCGGCAAGGCGATTAGCATAATGTATCGCATTACTGTGCTGGCGGTCTCAGCCTGCCTGCTGTTATGGTTTGTAATCCGAGGTTAGATAATAGGATACTGGACTAATACCTATTCCATCAATAACGGGGAAAATATGCGCAGGGGATTTCTGCTGACTAATTCTATTATAATGATAACATTAACTTTAGGTTGCCAACTATCTCGGGGCAACTACAACTATAGACCACCCACAGGAGAGGGAGAAGCGCTCGTGAACTATGACAGGGTAAGCCGGAAGGTATTGGATAACGGATTGACGGTAATCACCAAAGAGATCCCTAATTCCCCACTGGCCGCGATACAAGTTTGGGTGAATGCGGGAAGTATCACCGAAGGAAAGTTTACCGGAAGCGGGATTTCTCATTATGTAGAGCATATGCTGTTTAAAGGCACAAAAAATCGGGCCGTTGGTGAGATGAGCCGGGAAATCCGCCGCTTGGGAGGCCAATTAAACGCCTTTACTTCCTATGAACATACTATGTACCATATTGTGCTTCCTAAGGAACATATGGAGAAAGGGCTGGAGATACAGGCGGATGCTATCCGGTATTCCAGCTTTGACCCGCAAGAGTGCGAGCGGGAGAAACAGGTGATCCTAAAAGAAATCAACATGGGGGATGACGATCCACAGCGCTACCTGTTCCGGACGTTTGCCGCCAACCTTTACCAGGTGCATCCTTACCGGCATCCGGTGATTGGTTATCGGGAAGTATTTTCAAAACTTACCAGGGATGACCTCCTCGATTATTATCAGGGAATGTATCTGCCTTCAAATATGGTGCTTGTTGTTGTCGGCGGGGTGAAGAAGGAGTCCGTATGGGATAAGGTTGACGAGGTGTTTGGAGACTTTTCCCGCCAGCCGTCCCCGCCAATGGTACTGCCTAAAGAGCAGCCGGTTATGGCCCCCAGGGCGGTAGAGCGTGAATTCCCTATTCAGATAGCGCGCTTATCATTGGGATTCCCCACTGTCGATCTTCGGGATCCGGATTTATACCCCTTGGATGTGCTGGCTACCATCATGGGTAGCGGGAGGGCCTCCCGGTTGTATCGGAAATTAAAAGAGGAACGGGGTTTGGTCTATGAGATTAACTGCGAGTCGTATACCCCTAGTTATCAGGGCTTCCTGCTGATAACCGCCAGCCTGGATTACCAGAAAACGGATCAGGTTAAGGAAGCATTGTGGGAAGAGCTTCAGGCGGTAGCGGAAGGAGGGGTATCCGATGAGGAGCTTGACCGGGCTAAGGCGTGGATTGTCTCTGAGTTTCTGGTCGGACAGGAGCGGGTGGAAAGTCAGGCGCGTGATCTGGGAAATAATGAGGCCACACTGGGCGATTTTGCTTTCTCGGGCCGTTATCTGGAGGGTATCCAACAAGTAACCCCCGAAGACATAAGCCGCATAGCCGGGAAATACTTGGTGTCGGGGAGAGAGACAATGGTAGCGCTCAAACCAAAAGCCGAAGCCGGCCATCCTAAACCCCAGGAACCTCCCCCAACGGAAAAAGCCAAGATCAGTAAGACAGTGTTAGGAAATGGTTTACGGGCGCTAATTCAGGCTGAGCCCAAGCTGCCTTTAGTCGGAGTAAAGCTGCTGGTAGGCGGCGGAGTTCGGGCGGAAGAGGCGGCTGACAACGGCGTGTTCAACTTTATTCAGCAGATGTTACTCAAGGGAACCAAGCGGCATAGCGCCTCTGAGCTCTCACAGGAGCTTGAGATGCGCGGCATCCGGTTGGACACTGATGCCGGATCATCCTCGGTAGGTTGCAACATGGTACTCCAAAGCCAACATCTTAAGTTTGGCCTCAAGATGCTCTCAGAGATACTGTTTGAGCCGGCCTTTCCAACTAACGAGCTAGAACTTACCCGACGAAAAATATTGGCTGATATTAAGGATGATGAGGACGAACTTTTCCCGGTGGCCAGAAAACTGCTTATGAAGGCCCTGTATTTGCAGCACCCTTACCGTCAGCCGATCACCGGCGACAAGGAAACGGTGGCTGCCTTGGGCCGGGATACTCTCCTGGAAGTGCACCGGCGTTTATATGTGCCGGGGAATATGGTCTTGGCTATATTCGGGCAAGTGAATCCGGAGGAGACCAAAAGGTTGCTGGAGGAGACTTTCGGGACCTACCCCGGCGTTTCGTATCCAAGGTTGAGCGTTCCGCAAGAAGAACCGATATCCAGTGTCAGGGAGAGACAAGCCGCCCTCGAGAAGAAACAAACGCTCCTACTTTTAGGTTACCGCGGGACGAGCATCGACAGTCCAGATCGTTATCCCTTACAGGCGCTTACCTATATTCTTTCCGGCATGGGCTCCCGGATATTTGATAACCTAAGGGAACAGAAGGGTCTGGCCTATTACGCCGGAGCATTTATGTTTATAGGGCTGGAGCCCGGGGCGTATGTGTTTTATGCAGGGACTACGGCGGATAAGGCGGAGTTGGCCAAACAAGAGCTGCTGCTTGAGGTGGAGCGGCTTCGCAAGGAGATGGTGACCTCTGAGGAGTTGGACATGGCGAAAGAGAATATCATTGGGAGCCGGAGGATCGAGCGTCAACAGAACCTCAGGTTTGCCGACGAGGCCGCCCAAGCGGAGCTGTTCGGTCTGGGATATGAGGAAATCTATCAGTTTGAGGATAAGGTGCGGCAGATAACCCGTAAAGATATCTTAAGTATCGCCCAGAAATATTTTGCTCCGGGAGGCTACGCCGCGGTTACCGTCGGGGACTTGCCTTAGTGAGGGTAATAAAGAAATAGGCGGGAAATTGATTGTTTAGAAATTGATTATTCGCACAAAAAAAGCCCCTGCTGTTGGGAGGTGATAAAGGAGGCTTTTTTTATACCTAGGGCAACAGCAGAGGCCAGGCCAACTTGTTTATTTACTATTTAAGAGCAATAACAATTGTATTTTATTCCCAAAAAAATTTTGTAGCGTAAGATGTTTGTGGTATACTATGTCAGTGCTTATAACGTCTAACATGCGGAAGATACGAGTGAAATTTTAAAAAGTAAACTGCCTTAATCGTTCCATTAAAAATATAAATTTAGCGCACCTTTGGTGCGGACTTTTTAGGTGGCGGCAGGTTCTCAAAATTGCCGCTCGTTCAGGCTGTCGGGTCTGAGGACCCGACAGCACAAGAAATAGGTTTGTGGTATCTTATTGTTTTATTGAGCCTAAAAATGGAAATTCCTATACGCTTAAATTAACCGGCATAAGATAAAGAACTTAGAGTGACATCGCATTCTAGGTGAGGATGGTATTATAGATGCCCGCGGGCAGAGCCCGTGTGCGCTCTGTTAAGGGGATATAGAGATGATTAGAAAAACCTTTGTCCTTCTGTGGTACTCCCTAATACTTGTTGTCTTTTCCGGCAACACCTGTCCGGCCGAAATTTGGCCCACCTACATTATTGGCCCGGCGGACAGGGTAAGGATCTCCGTCTGGGATGAACCGGACTTTGATGTGGAGTTGCCTGTGCGGCCGGATGGCAGGATATCTCTTTCGGTAATTGGCGATGTCCCGGCAGCCGGGTTTACACCGGAACAGTTGGCTAACATTATCTCCAGGAAATTGGGCGGTTTGTCCAACCTGGACTTGAGCAAAGAACCCCAGGTATCCGTGTTGGTGACCCAAATAAACAGCTTTAAGGTGCACATCGAGGGGGAGGTCGCCAGACCCGGCGGCTATGTTTTTAGGCAGCCAACCACCCTGTTACAGCTGTTAGCTCAATCGGGGGGGGTAACTACTAAGGCTGACCTGAAAAATTCATATCTGTTGCGTGATAACCAGAAGCAGGCGGTAGATTTCTATGCCTTGTGGGTCAAGGGGAACCCATCTCAAAATATCTCTCTTTCCCCGGGAGACCTGGTGTTTATCCAAAACAATTTTGATAGCCGGGTAATTATTATGGGAAAGGTCAAGACCCCCCGCATAATAAGTTATAAGTCGGGACTAACTATCTTAGACGCTGTTTTACAAGCCGGTGGGTTTACGGAAAAGGGCGCCCAAAAAAATTTAAAAATAATGCGCTATTCCGACGGGCAAAGAAAAAGCTTTACGATTAATCTAGATAATGTCCTCACCCAAAAAAATGCCAGCCGTTACCTGAACCTAATGCCCAAGGATATAATTATCGTAGGGGAATCCGCCTTTTACTAATAGATTCCACCTCTATCCCGAGTAGCTCCCGAAATAAGATAAATCGGCCTCCGCTTTGATTTGAGGGTCATTTTTAAATACTCTCGCGTTTGACTGAATGCCTGCATCAAAATCCACTACAGTTAATGCCGGAGACACACCCATCATAGATGTGCCTTTCCACCTTTAACTTGTCCTTGAACCTACCGCTTGTGGTTCATGCCAGTCATCTCTTAGTGCCAGTTACCTAAGACACTCAAAAGATAGAATCCTAAAAGTAATTATATCAATGCACAAACCAACCTCCTCCTTCAGGTTTTGAGCTTCCAGCAGCGCCAGGTTAATCTGGGTCCCGAAGGCCCTGGCTGTCAGGAGAGGTATCGTAACAGGCGGGCTCAGCGGCTGACCGTTAAGCTCATCAATCACAAGGGTCGCAAGCGATACATAACAATCACCATTCGGAATGTCATCAGCATTAGCGTCAAACAATATCATAGCCCCAACATAGCCTTGCCCACAAGCTTCAATGCGAGCAGGCGGAGCGGCGGCTACGGCAATAATGAACTCCTGAGTGGCTAGCCCGCCTCTCCCATCGGAGACCTCCACCGTAACGGGGTTGTCCCCCACCTGAGCAGCGGTAGGCGTCCAGTCAATAAGGCCGGCGGTGGAGTTGATAGTCATCCCTACAGGCGCCACAGTAAGACTATAGGTGAGAGTATCTCCCGGATCAGGATCGCTGGCCTTCACAACATAAGCATATAGTTCGCCCTCGGCAGCATCGGTTACCGGCGTGGAGGTAATTACCGGAGGATGATTGGCGGCGGTGCCACTGCATTGTTCGCCGCAGAATTCAGCAACGTCTTCAATTATATGATGAGCTCCAGCGGCGTCATCATACTCCACCCGCCAGCAGACCCCTTCATCAGGAGGCTGCGGATCGTCCATATCGATATGCAAGGTAAATGTATCCCCTGCACTCCAGGCGCCACTGCCGGCAGGGATGTCTCCGAGCGATACATCGCCGTCAACAACAGTCACATAGATAGGGGCATAAGTAATGGTGGCGGTGACGTTAAAGGCGTCTCCAGCGCCTACATTGACAAGGTGAACCTCCATCCATGACTCGAAAACAGGCCAGTTGTCATAGCTGTATCCCGGCACAGGATCACCCCAGCGGTATTGGTCAGGGCAAAGATCCGCCTCATTAATTTCCGGGGCAGCTTCAGCCTCAGAAATGGAAAATATACCACTAACTATTTTTAATACTCTTAAGGTATTATCCCACAAACCGCTGGAAGCAGTCTGTTTGTGGGCAGCGCATCTCTTATGGCCAGTAGAAAAATGACCGCCAGTCATACACGTTCCCAGTTGTACTAAAAAGCAATAGAGGACAAAAAGAGAAATGTATTGATACGTCTTGATTTGTTTAAAATTGCTTATGAATCCCTTTTCCATGGTCTTCCCTTTGCTTTCTAATGAAAGGCCGCTCGCAATGTTCCGGCACGTAACAAATAATATCAAAAGACATTCCAAATTATTAAGCGATGAGATAAAAACTATCGCTGAAAACCACGTTTCTCGTTAGAGAAAGGCCGGGTTGCCGAAAAGCCGAATGGTTTTAGGTAAACTCGGCTTTTCTTATTTTAGCACAATTTATCCTGAATGTTTACAAAAAAAACAATACTGTCTCCCCTGCCTGTCAGGTGTAAGACATTAGCGAAGCGTTTTATAAATAATGAAATTTGGCTCTTCACAAGAATCTGTGGGTAGAGAATAGATGCTAAGGCCGTTATTCGGGTCGAGGAAGTATGGCGCCGTTGGTGGTAGCAATTATAAGTTTACGGTCACGATCTGCTAATTCATCCAAATTGTGACATACTAATAATGGGAACTCCAGTATAAAGACTTGACAACCAATGTAATATACGATATAAGAGTATGATGTTGTTTCCGCTACCTTTACACGTATTGAGGCGGACAACTTAAATCCAACTTATCTTTGTAAAGGAGGAGAATGGCATGGATACCAAGGAACTTAAGAAGATGCTGAAATGTATTAGTTTGTCAGGACTTATTGTTGCTTCTGGAGGTATCCTCAGTAGTTGTCGTACCAGTTCTGACAAAAAAGGGGTGGAATCCGAAAAAGAAAAAACCTCCTGTAGCGGTGGAGAGAAGGACGAAGGGAAAACTTCTTGTAGTGGTGGTGAAGGGGGAACCTCCTGTGGATAGTAGTTTAAGGTGAAATGGGCATTGAGTGTGTTTAAAGATGTTTATCCCTGGTGCTTCAAGCATGTGGGAGAAGATGTCTGGCAGGAACTGATTGGATCCTATAAAAAAGATGCAGATCCCGTTGATTTTCCGGATAGACTAGCGCAAGTGGCTCAACATGTTAATTTGCCGGCCTACCTTTCGGATTTAGTTTGTCTGGAAAAAGCGCTGTGGAAGGTAAATTCACAAGGGCCCTCTATTCCTGAATCCGTTTCTCAGCTAAGCGTCAATCCTTCTCTTCAGGTGTTAAGGCTTTCCTGGAAATTGTTGTCTGCGCTTGAACAAGGGCAGGATTTACCCCCAGTCAAACCTCAACCCGGGGAAGAATGGGTCCTGATTTGGCGAAATCAAAAACAGGGGAAAATTCATATTCAAGAGGCAACCCGGGAGGATTTACTCGCATTAAAACTGGTAGCTGAAGACATTGATTTTTGGAAAGCCGCCAGGGAGAATGAGGTTCCGATAGGTGTTATTGATCGGGTTATTTATCAGGCAGCTCGAAAGGGAATTTTGCTTTCTCCCCCGTCTCGCATTCGCCGGAATACGGACCCTTTCTCACAAGAGAACCCGGTACCGGAAGAATTTTTATCCGCATCCACTTTTTCTTTGCAGTGGCACATAACTAATGCCTGTGATCTTAAGTGCAAGCACTGTTATGACCGTACCCAGCGGTCACCGTTGACCTTTGACGATGCCGTGGCGGTTCTTGATAATCTTTATGATTTTTGTAAGGAACATTTTGTATCTGGGCATGTAAGTTTCACGGGCGGCAACCCCTTCTTATACCCCCGTTTTACCGACCTCTACCGCGCAGCCTCCGAACGAGGTTTTGCTCTATCAATTCTTGGAAATCCGACAACCCGTAAACTAGTGAAGCGGATATTGGCGATCCAGCCCCCCCGATATTTTCAGGTCAGCCTGGAGGGGCTTAAAAAACATAATGATGAAATTCGCGGGCCGGGAAATTATGAGCGGGTCATGAAATTTTTAGGGACGTTAAAGGGATTAGGAGTTTCTTCCTCGGTTATGCTGACCTTAACGCGTGATAACCTGAATCAAATATTGCCATTGGCGGATCGGCTGCGAGGGCTGACCGGCTCTTTTACATTTAACCGCCTCTCAAGGGTGGGTGAGGGAGCTAAACTTGAGCTGCCTGATAAAGAGAGCTATATAGAATTTCTGGAGGCATATGCAGAGGCTACCGAGCAAAATCCGATTTTGGACTATAAAGATAATTTGTTTAGTATCTTACGCTGCGACAGGGGAGAAAGGCTTCTCGACGGGTGTACAGGTTATGGTTGCGGCGCGGCATTTAATTTTATAGCCGTACTTCCGGATGGAGAAGCCCATGCTTGCAGAAAATTTCCCTCGCCAATTGGAAACGTGCAACAACAAAGGATTGCTGATATTTATGACTCGCAAGCTGCTCAAAAATACAGGGCGGGTTGTCGCGCCTGCGATGGTTGTGCTATTCGCCATGCCTGTGGCGGGTGTCTGGCGATCTCTTATGGTTTTGAACAGGATATTTATTCCGAAAAAGACCCGCATTGTTTTATGGCTTATAATAAGTTGTCATAAAACACAGGTCCCCACCGGGGGAGAGATATTTCTACCCCGTATCCGTTTGAGCCGCAAATTGGTATCAGACACTAATTTTCCGTCTCCATAGGATTGGCAACTATTTCCTCCATTTTTGTTTTCATTTCCGGACTCAGTGAAGGCCCGTATTTTAGAAGCCATGCGGCCCAAAATGCAGCCTGGGTATTATCCTTTTTATACAGGTAATAGCCCACTAACTGCTTGAGCAGTTCCCCGTCCGAAGGGACATACTCCACCCCTTGTTTCAAATAATGAAGCCCTTCCTGTTCCTGCCCCAAGGAAAAGTACACTTCAGCCAACCGCCGACAGTAAAAATTGCTGGGTTGCTCATCCAGAGCCTTACGGTAGTTTTTTTCTGCCAATTCCAGTAATACCCGCCGCCGGCTTCGGCGACCTTCCTGGAGGGCATAGTAGGCCAAAAAAGGCGGCCAGTCATGGGAGAAGTATGGGTTGACCATAATCTTGGTTCCCCAGTCTACCTTGGAAAGCAAGTTCCAACCGCCTTTAGCCGCTAGGATCACCGTTCGTTGATATAGCTTTCCGGCGCGCCAATTTTCATAGACCTTGTAGCTTAAGAGCAGTGACAAGGGTATGGTAAGGCAGACACAGGTAATCCCCAGCCAAGGGGGCAGCTTCCATGACCGGCGGGTAAACAGGGGTATCTGCCGAGCCCAGACGCCCAGCAGAAAGGCTAAGGTAAACACCAGATTTATCCGGCGTAATGGGGCGGATGCCATAAACTGTACCAGATATGGAATAAACAAGCTGACAGTCAGGATAAGTTGGGTTGAAGGTGAGGAAGCCAATGTTCGCTTAGTGTAGTAAAAAATCATTCCCCAGAGCAGAACAAAAAAGCCGAACCCCAAGATTCCTGTCTCGGCCAGCAAATGAAGGAATTCATTATGCGCATAGACCACAAAGCGGGCGTTCTTCTTAGTAAAGTCCAGGTTGGTATGCTCGACGAATTTAGCCTGGGCCTGGGCAAAGCTCCGGCCAAATCCGCCTAATCCTACCCCCCACAACGGAGAGGAACGAAACATTTCCCAGGCTACTCCCCAGTATTGAAGCCTGTGGGTCATGGTATTATCCGGAATGGATGAAGTTACGGTAAGCGTTAGAACTTCTTGAGTGCGCTGGAAGGCGGAGCTGGACTTGGATGAGCTATCGGGAGGCTGTTGCGCTAACCCAAAGGTGATCGTCAGCGCCAAAACGGCGGCGGCTAATCTACCTCGTACCCTGGCTAACTCGCCCCATCCCGAGGAGACCACCACCAGCAGGAGATACCCTAAAAGTCCAGCCGCCGATGAATAAAGACCGAGCCCGCCGCTAGCCTCAATTATGAAGAAGATCAACCCCAACGGCAGTAGTAGTCCGATGACTTTTACTCTATCTAAACGGGGGGTGTCTATTAGGAAATGAAAATTAATTATCAGCCCTAAAGACAGGAAGAGACCCATGTTGTTAGGTTGGCCTTGGGTGGAGATGATCCGATTTTTATAAAAGCGTACCGCCGCCGGCATATAGGGAACCGGCAGCCAGCTTCTATAAGAGATAATCTCCCGATAAAGGAGATACTCCCACAGCCCCACGATGGCCATGCAAAATCCAGCCGCCCACAATAACCCAAGGCAAAAATTTATTCTTTGGGGAGTGTTAATCAGGCTCCGGCTGACTAAATAGAATGCGTATGCCGCCATCAGGAAGCAAAACTCAAAGAAAAATAACGACTTATCTTTTGTTCCCAGAACGGACAATCCCACAGCCACACAAAAACCCAACAACACGGCATCCCAGGGAAAGCGAAACTGTAGCTCTCT
>QIEW01000033.1 GCA_003230535.1 bacterium | reverse complement strand
GAAGCGACCAACGGGAGCGTGTTATAAATCCCGAATTATTCGGGTTATATGACCTTACCATCCTGTTCGAGTAGTTTTTCCCACTGTTGGTTAACCGTATCCTGGAGCTCATCAAGAATTGTTTGGTTTTCGGGCTTAAACAGATGCTTAAATCGTCCCTGGAGCTTTAACCAATCCCCCAGCGGCTTTTTTACCCGCGGCTTATAGGTGATATGCAGCCTGCCGTCTTCTATTTCATACAAGGGCCAGAAGCAGCTCTCCACCGCCAGGCGGGAAAAAGCAATCGCCGAATCCACCTCCACCCGCCACCCGCGGTGACAGGGGGCAATGACATTCATAAAAGTCGGTCCCGACATATTTAGCGCTTTCTTGGTTTTGGTAATCAGGTCGCGCCAGTTGGAAGGCGCCGCTTGGGCTACATAGGGAATATTATGGGCGGCCACAATTTTAGTTAAGTTTTTGGAATACTGCTGCTTGCCGGGAATGACCGTTCCGGCGGGGCTAGTAGTGGTATGGGCGCCGCGGGGAGTAGACGAGGAACGTTGGATACCGGTATTCATATAAGCCCCATTATCATAACAAACATACAGCATCCGGTGGCCGCGCTCCAGCGCTCCTGAGAGAGCCTGCAAGCCGATGTCATAAGTGCCGCCGTCCCCGCCGAAGGCAATAAAGTCAATCCTCTTATCCTTGGGGAATTTGCCCTGTCTCTTTAGAGAATTATACATAGCCTCTATGCCGGATAAACTGGCGGCGACATTCTCAAAGGCGCTGTGGATCCATGGTATACGCCACGCCGTATAAGGGTAAATGGAGGTGGCCACTTCCAGACAACCCGTACACGACGCCGCGACCACCGGATGCTCCGCGGCCATCAGTATCTGCCGCACCACAATAGACGCTCCGCAGCCGGCGCATAACCTATGGCCGCCCGCCAAGGACTCCGGATGACGGGATAACTCTTTTAAGTTTACCATGACTTATTCTCCTTTTCCGATTAAATATTTTTAGCCAGGAAGCTTCCTAACCGAGCCTCGAACTTCTCCAAATCTGACAAATCCTCCCGCATGATGCGGTAAACCCGCTGGTCATCCACTTCCCCGTATAGATGCACCAGCAGATTGCGAAACTTGGCCATCCGCCCCAACTTTTGAGCAAACGGAAGTGATATAATCTCCCGCTCGCCTAATATCTTAAAGCAATCCCCGTAGCCTTGCGGGGCACGGCCCCCCTCCTTTGCCACGATATGATAACATATATCTATGGCTGCCTGGATAGCAATGATGAGGTTATATTTCATTATATCCGTATCTGCGGCGCTGGATAAGACTGTTGCCTCCGGTTTTTGAGCTATGGCCTGTAGTTTGCCCCGCGCCTGGCGTAACTCTCCCAACAGCATCTCCAGCCGCTCTGTATTTATTTTACTCATCAGCTTTCACCATACCTGTCTTGTAGAAACCGCCGCTTCAGTGGCAACTGGTCAAAATACAGACTCCAGATGCGAGTTACTATCTCTACCCGGAGGTCATCATCACGGCAGGTAAGCAGCCTGCCTTGGCTGGCGTGGTAGCGGAACCCCAATGAGGTATAATTGAGCACCCTGATATCTATCGGCAGCCCGAAGCTCATATCGAGTTGCGTCCCCACATCCAGCCCATACTCCAACGCCCTATCCGCCTCTACCCGCCGCTCATCCACAAAAACCGCCACATCTATATCCCGAAAATGTTTCTCCTCCACGAACGAGCCATGCAAGTAGGAAAATATTATTTCCTCCCGCCCCTCCAGCCATTCCTTAAGCTGTTGGACAACCTGCGCCTTCTGTTTAACTGACATCTGTCGGTAGGATAACATATTATTATTGATATAGAGTCAGAATGCAATTCGCCACAAAAAAATCCCCCTCAGTCCCCCTGTCCAATATTTATGGGGAGAAAGTAAATGACGCCGTGCTTAGCTCCCCGATGAGAGTGGACGTCCCGGGCTCGGTAAGGGCGGTCTGCCAGGTGTATCCTCCGCTGGGCGCGCCGCCGCCGAAGGTGTAGCTGAAGAACACCGCCGGGCCAAAATCGGTCACCGTCCAGGAGTGTTTTACAGGCTTAGGAGAACTACTCATGTTTGGGTAATAACGGTAGGCGCCGTTAGGCAACTTTAAACGGATATACAGGTCAGCTGTCGTAGGCGCGCTCCCGGCGATAATCTCCAGGGTTACCTCCATAGTATCGCCAGTGGCATAGGAAGGTTGGTCGGTGGAGATGGTGACGATAGGTTCTGCCGACTCACCCACATACTCATCCGACCCCATATCATAGGCCGTAGGATTATTGGGTGCGGGCATATCCCATGGCCGGACATCACCGTCTATATCATCAATTGGTATATCACCTCCGTCCCTGCCCCTATCAATGCAGGGTGAATCAGCGGTCAGGTGATAGTTGTTGCCACCCACAAACTGCGGGTCAGCATCTATGTTGCCCAGTCCCAGCCAAGGTGAACCGGGATTGCCAGGGTCACCACCCTGAACATCGGAATAAGTAATGGCAATTGAACTATTTGCATCATACAAATAGACTTCCCTGGGACTTCCCCCATTGGTATCTCCCCACAGGATGCTGTTGACCACAGTGGGGAAGAAGCCGTTGCCTTCGGAACTATAGGAACCCATTCCCCCTCCGCTGTCATCAGTTGCATTATCTCCTATAGTGCAATTAATAATTGTCGGAGAAGAATCATAGGAACCGATTCCACTGGCATACATACTGGCAGTGTTTCCTGTAATGGTGCAGTTGATGATCTTCGAAGATGAGCTTCCTAAACCCACGCCTCCGCCATACAAAGCCCTGTTGTTGTCTATTCGACATCCTGAAATTATGGGTGAAGATTCATAGCAGCCAATGCCGCCGGCTAGAAAGTAAGCCCTATTGCTGCTAATTGTGCAATTGGTAATTGAAGGCGAGGAAGCATCCTTGCACGCAATCCCAGCGCCGTTCCTGGAGGTGTTATTGCTGATTTGGCAATTATCAATTGTAGGAGACGAGGACATGCCGCAATAAATCCCGCCTCCCAGCCAACCGGAATAGTTATTTCTAATGATGCAATCAGTAATGGAAGGCGAACTAGAGTATTCACAAAAAATCCCCCCACCGGCATAACCATAATTATAATTGCTGCTGATAGTGCAATTAGTAATTTCTGGGGACGAGTTGTCCCAGCAAAGAATCCCACCACCACCTAGTATTCTGCTGGTATTGCCGCTGATGGTGCAATTGATAATCGAAGGCGAAGAACCGTAACAATAAATCCCGCCGCCAAAGCCAGCATCATTATTGCTAATGGTACAATTGTTAATCTCTGGCGATGAGTAATTGCAATAAATCCCACTGCGTTTGTTGCCAGTGATCGTACAGTCGGTAATCGTCGGCGAGGAGTGCCAATCGCAGAAAATTCCTGCCCCGTTGTTAATATTAATATCGCAATTAGTAATCGTCGGCGAGGAGTCGTAGCAATAAATCCCACCACCACCGCTGTAGCCTGTATTGGCGCTGATGGTGCAGTTGGTGATGGTGGGGGAGGAGGAGCACCAAATCCCCCCGCCATTATTTGCGTTATTGCTGCGGATAGTGCAATTGGCAATAGTCGGTGAAGATGAGTTAACGCAATAAATTCCGCCACCACGCTTAACTCCTTCCTCATTGTTGCCGCTTCCATTGGTAATCGTAAATCCGTCCAGCACCGAGCTGGCGACCTCGCTATTCTCAAAGGTTACCACGCTGCCATTGGCATTACCGTCAATAATGGTACTGGCGGCACCGTTTACGGATTGGACGGTGATGGCCTTGCCCCCAAAGTTGATGCGCTCCACATACGTCCCCCCGGACACCAACACTGTATCACCATCTACGGTTGTGGGGGCCTCAATGGCCGTCTTGATCGAGGTGTAGTCACACCAACCTTCCTGGCAGACCTTCCAGGTTGTGGCCGCCCCTGCCAGTGTCACAGACCCCAACCACCCATAGCACACCAGCCCACTGCATAACAACAATCCCACTACCAACTTCCCCCACATCTCCTTCCTCATGGCTCATCCTCTCCTGTTTTGTATTGATAGGTATTTAAGCGTTTCCGGGCAATCTTATAAAGAAGCCAGGTGTCTTGCCCCATGATGAACGGCCAATATCTCCACTTCATCAGAAAGCAGCCGATAAATGATCCGGTAATTCCCAAAGATGATCTCTCGTATATCCTTGCGGCCAATCTCTGGTACAACCCGGCCTGAATGGGGAAAATTCTCCAGACGCTCGACTGCTCCAAACACTCGGTCAGCAAATATCTCTGCATATCGGGGTGCATCTCGGGCAATAAACAGGCAAATGGCATCCAAATCTTCAAGCGCCTGGTCGGTCCAGCTTACCCTAACCACCGCTTCATCCGCTGTTTTGCCTCCTCCTGGGATACCTTTTGACCGGCATCCGCCTGGCTTATACCACGTTCAACTTTGTAAAGCAGATACAATCGTTCCATGGCATCTTCAATGGTGGCATCCTGGGGAAGCTCCTGAACAGTCCTTAAAACTTGCTCCTTAACGGTCATAAATATACCCTCTTAATAGCTGGAGTTCACTTTTCTGCAATTTTGGTCAGCCAGCGACTGGGTCACGGACTCAAACCCTCCATAGCATAACAGCCCGCTGCATACCAACAATCCCACTACCAACTTCCCCCACATCTCCTTCCTCATGGCTCATCCCCTCCTTAGCGGGTTAAAAGTTATTACCTAGTCCACCGGTTATTTTTACTCCTTGCGAATAGGTATCATAGATCTAGCGTCCCAAACACCCCAAATTTCTACTATATCCTCCTCTTTTCTATATTCATAATAGATTTTGTAATGCTTCCAGACCAGAAATCGCAAATTGGGATATGTTTCCGAAAAAGCAGATTTGCCGATCTTTGGATAAAGGGCAATGTTTTCTATCTGCTCTAAAATCCCTTTAGCAAATTCATAAGCTCCAGCGGGAGAGTCCTGCTCAATATATTCCTTGATACTCTTAACCCGTTCAAAGGTTTCCGGCGACCATCGGACTTTACTCACCTGAGAAGTTTCTCCTTAACAGTTTCATGGTCAAGGTATTGTCCTTGTTCCAATTGCACCCGGCTCCGCTCCAACATTAACTTGGTTAAAAATTCCTCAATCAACTCATCTTCACTCCTATTATCAGGCAGCGTACTGATAATAGAGAGCATCTTTTCTTTGGTTGATAACATGGATTACTACACCTCCTTCACTATCAGGCAAGTCTAGGGTGTCTTACCCCATGATGAACGGCCAATATCTCCACTTCATCAGAAGGCAGCCGACCTGAATGAGGAAAATCCTCCAGACGTTCGGCTGCCTCAGTAGCACACCAGCCCCCTGCATACCAACAATCCTACTGCCAACTTCCCCCACATCTCCTTCCTCATGGCTCATCCCTCCATACAGGTTAATAGTTATTATAAATACATGTCAAAATTTCATAATTTCTGCACGTGCGGATATTCGAGAATTCTTGAGTCTGTAGTCAATAAGGGCAAATTATACACTCTGGCTGTAGCAACAATAATTTGATCGGCTGGATCACGATGAAATTTCCCCGGCAACTGAGTTGATTCAATTGCTATTCGGGGCGTAAGTTCAAAAGGAGTAATACCTGGATAATTCAACGCCTGTTCAAACCAATCCGCTACCGGACAAGGTAATGACAACCGATTGTACTCTACCAATTTTGCCACCTCCCAATACGAAATAACACTTATCCCCAGACCTTCCTCCTCATGTCTTTCTATTTGTTCAACGTGTTTTCGGGAAAGGTGCGTATCGCCATGAACCCACCAAACCCAAATATGTGTATCCAGAAGAATCACTTTAGGACCTCCCAATCAGACTGCGCCACAGGTTCAGTGGGATTATGATAACGGATCGGTTTACCGCGTAGAGAGTAATTTGCCTTTTGAGGTCGTTGAGCACGCTTCAAAATAATAACTTCAACTGCATCGCCCGCCTGAAAAGGTAATTTTTCCAATGCTAAAGACCCATCTTTGCCTACTGATGTTTCTACACGATAGGCGTACATAAGTTTCCTCCTTAAAATTCATGCTTACCTAATCGTAAGTCATAGCGCCTGCCATAGACGCGTCGTATCTCCATTACCGGCAATCCCACTGCCAACTTCCCCCAGGTCTCCTTCCTCATGGCCCACCCCTCCTGTTTTGTATTATTTGATGTCCCAACCTTCTCTTCTGGAACGGGACAAAATATCCATACTTGCATGAGAAACAGCAACAATAAACACTTGTTCTGCTTTTATTCGATAAACAATGCGATAATTTTGAAACGGCAGTTCCCTGATGTCATCACATTGAAATTCAGGCACAACTCTACCCACTTTAGGGAACTGAGCGAGATTATCTGTTTGTGCCAAAATATGTTCCACAAAATTCACCGCATAAAAAGGCGAATCTCCGGCGATATAATCTGCTATTTCCTGGAGGCATCTCCCGGCTGTTATTGACCAATAGACTTTGCCCATTGCGCCAGTCGCTCCTGACTTCTTCCTGACTTAAGATATGCCCTTCTTCAATATCTTTGAGCCCTTGCTCTACCTTCTGAATAAAATACAGCTCCGCCATAATGTCGGAAACAGTACATTCATCGGGCATATTTTTAATTAATTCTATAGCTTGCTCTTTTATTTGTGGCATAATGATACCTTCCTTCTTGAGAGTCAGCCTTGCGCTGCCAGATATAAGGCATGCCGCCGCAGCAAAATAGATTTGTATTACTCTCTCACTCCCAGATAGTCAACATACTTTTCCGGCTTTTCTCCGGCGGCCAGTCTCTGCAACTGGGAATATACTTCCAGTACCAGATCCATGCCCAAGTCACGCCCGCCTAAACCATAAATGTAGTTGATAATCTGGGGGGATGAGGATGTATCGTAGAGAGCGGAGCGCACCTCGGAGAATATGGGACCGCCGTAGGCTCCGAACGAATCGGCGCGATCCAGCACCGCTACCGCTTTTACGGACCCCAGAGCCTCGGCTAACTCAGCGGCCGGGAAGGGGCGGAATGATCTTAGTTTCAATACGCCCGCCGGCACTCCCGCTTTTCTTAGCTCATCGGCGGCCACTTTGGCGGTCCCGGCGGCGGAATTTGCCACTACTATGGCTATCTCGGCGTCTTCTAACCGGTAGGTTTCGAAAAAGCCATAACTCCGGCCAAATCTCTCTCCAAACTTTTTGCCGACTTCCAGGATTACCCCCTTGGCGTTAATCATAGCCTCATGCTGCTGGCGCTTATGCTCCATATAATAATCCTGGAGATCCAGCGGCCCGTAGGTCACCGGATGTTCGGTATCCAAAAGCGGGTGGGGGGCCTGATA
>QIEW01000434.1 GCA_003230535.1 bacterium | reverse complement strand
CCTGTTACATAAAGGAGTCTGGCCTGCATCTGCCGCCGGTAAAAATCCAACCCCAACAATTTATCTTCCGCTTCCCAGAGGGATTGCTGGAAGGTCAACCTTCTTCCCCCCATATCCCCTGGCTCTTCAGCCGCTGCCCGCGCTTGTAATACTCGAATTTGCTCCCGAAGACGCCGTATTCTCAGGATTAGCAGCTCCCGTTCCATCTTCTCCATTTCCATCTGCATATAGATTGCTTCCAGTTCTCCCGCCAGTCGAGCCGCTTCCGCCTGGGCGGTCGCTCCCCAGGATACTGCCTTATCCCGGTGGCGGAGCTGATTATATTCTTGCAGGTGTCGATAACCCAAAGGCAGACTAAACCGGAAACCTATATGATTACCCTGTTCGTATCTGTCATTCCGCTCCTCTTCCATAATATAGCCGGTCCTAAAATCCAGGCGGGCGTAATCCCATCCGGTCTTGGCTCGGCGCTGCTCCTGGGCCGCCCGCATCCGAAACACTTTTGTCCTGGGATGATAGGTTCGCAACATGGCCAGCGCCTCCGATCGTCTGGGAAGTTGAAGCAGAGGCGGCAGCCGGCGGGCTAATTCCCAAACATCATCCTTGAGGCCGATGAGGAGAGCTATTTGCTTTTTGTATTGCTTATATTTCTGCTGATGGCGCTCTTTTTGGTATTGGGCTAACGCCAGCGCTTCTTCGAGTTCCAGCGCCTCCGGTAATAATGCCTGCTGGTAGTAGTACCGCTGGCGAGCCGCTTTCAACCATTCCAATAACAATGCTTGGCGGCTTTCGTGTGTTCCTCTGAAGGTTCTTTCCTTTTGGGCATCCCAATAAAGTTTTCTTAACCTCCAGCGGAGTTCCCTTTGCTTATCCTGCCAGGCCGCCGCCTTTTCTTCTATCAGAGCTTCTTTCTCATACTTGTTTTGCCAGCGGCGAAAAGTCATTCCTATTAAAGGATAGACTAAGGCCATCTCCCCCCGCTGCTTAGGGAAGCCGTTATATTCGGAGAAACTGTCTTCTCCTTGTCCAGGAAAATAATGCCAGCCAAGGTAAAGCTCCGGCCCCCATTTGTATTTTATCTCCTCAAGCTCGTACAAGGCGGCTTCCAGGTCGCGCCACCCAGCCTCCATCTCCGCCGCTTGTCCCGGTAACATGCCCTCTAATTCTGTCAGGCCAAACACCCGTGAAGAAGCTTCAGCCACCAAAGCCAGACCCGCCAGCAACAGCAGACCCACAGCCAAACCAGACCATAAAGCCCGGCGTTTAGGAGCGTTGGACTTGCTCCAGCACCCTTCGGGGGGCATGGGGGTCGGACAGGGACGTTTTAAATATAAATTCCTCCAGATAAGCATAAGCCCGAATTGCCCGTAAAATATAGCTGGAAAATAGCGGATAAAGCGGAAGATAGAGAAATATCCCCAGGGTTACTTTCGTTCCCGGATATAGAAGCCGAGCCAGTCCCAGCCTGAAAACAGAAAACAGAAAATAGACTATGTAAGTGGAAAGAAGAATTACGGAAAACAAGGGGCGGAAATATAAAACTAAATAACCCAAGTAGATAAAGAAGCTGTAGGAAAGAACTACCTGGAAGAAAAAAATATCCAAAGTTCCTATTAGATTGGTGAGATGGAATTCCTTAGCGGTAGGATTAAGGATAGAAACATGCTTGCGGAACCGGAAGCGGATAATGCTGCGGTTCCAGCGCAATTGCTGGCGGATAAACCCTTTCCAGCTGCCGGGAACATCAGTATAGCACAGAGCCATTTCGGCAAAACCCACCACCCGGCCAAGCTTCACTGTCTTTAAGGTAAGATCGGCATCTTCTCCCGGCCCTGCGTCCCATCCTCCTACCCCGGTTAATAGCTCTCTTCGGTAACCGCTGAAAGCGCCTGAGGCGATCATAAGAATATTAAGCCAGGCAGAGGATATCCGCCCTACCGATATGGTAATTAAATAATGAAGGGCTTGGAGTCTGGTGAGTAAGTTTTGGGAGGCATTCCGAACCAGAATGTTACCGGATACGGCGCCGACGGTTGGGTCTGCAAAACCTGCCAGTAGTTCCAGCGCCGCCTCCCGGCCGAAAACAGTGTCCGCATCAGCAGTAATGATGTATTGGCCGTGAGAATGACTTAATCCCAAATTAGCCGCTGAAGATTTGCCGCCCCTGGGGTAGTTCCGGAGGAAGATAATCTCGCCGGTTTGAGCCAACGGCCGGCAGATAAAAGACGTCGCGTCAGTAGAACCGTCGTCTACGACGATGATTTCCAGGTTAGGGTAGCTCTGTGACTGGAGGGAACGGATGGCGCAGAGGATGTCGGCTTCCTCGTTATAGCAGGGAATAATTACCGAAGCTAAAGGTTTCTCCCTAAGAAGCCGCCGTTTAAAATCTTCCTGTCGTAATTTACTGTTTCCGGACGCAAATTTCCAACTTAATGCGGTTAGATCGGTAAGAATATAGCGGGGGATATCCAGAAACAGAAAATACCAATAAATAGCCGCCAACTCTACCCAGCTGCAACTATATAATACGCCAACTCCCCAGATTAAATAATTAATCAGCCACTCCATAGCGGTTGCCCGATCAAATTAAAAAACAAGGAAGCAACTAACTATTTTATAATCATACCAATAGTTGCAGCACGTTAGCGCTCTTGGTGGACAAAAAGCTTATTAGTAACATAATAATATCAATTTGCGTTAAATGTCAACTAAAAAACCACACGGCTGCGTCAAAGTCGCTGGTAATTGATTGAAGAGATTAAGGAAATAAAAATCTATAAATTTTTTCTTTTCATTAGTATGTATTAAAGGGTATGTACCATGACAAGAGAATAAAAAATACTCTGCATCGGGATTTGCTTCGCCGTATTGAAGTCCGTCCGATTTCGCCAAAGGAGCGGTGACCAGCTCCTTTTTCCCGAGAGAATATCATATAAATTTTATGCAATTTAGCAGGGAGTGAGTTAGCGTCTTCTCCAGCCAGACCAGACTGGAAAACCGTTTTTATCGCGGAGCTTAAGTGTCTCGGCGCCTCTTTTTATGGCTGCGGCAATAATCGCCGGTTCTCCTTTAAGCATAATCCTTGAACCTGTGACTTCGACCAGATCTCCCGGCATAATTTTGATGTCCTGGTTTTCTATGAGCCAGGCCGGCCCAAGATGGACGGAGATCGTTCTCCCGCCGGTCTTTAACATAAAATGGACCCCATAGCTCATTCCCTTCAAGGGGACAATTTCCTCGACAATGACCACCTCACCACTGACGGTCATCTCAGTTTTGAGGTTATAGAGCCGATTATATGGGGTTTTTTCTCCCCAACCCCCGCTTCCTTTCCATTTAATTTCACGTCGGCCATGGGCATAGGATTCGGCGGGTAAAATAATACTGACGGCGCTAATTACTACAGCCAAGACGCTAATCTTTTGCATAACATTATCCTCCCCTCAGCAGTTTCCTCTGGTCTTTAACCCGAATAATTCTATATCATAAACACGCTCGGAGTTGGTCGCTTCCATAGCGGGAGTTTTCGGTAATTTGTACGAAAATTTTTATGTGCTGTCGGGTTCTCAAACCCGACAGGCTGAATGAGCGGCAGGTTTCCTGAACCTGCCACCACCTAGAATTGCCCTTTTATTCTATCTAAACCGGCGGATCAAAGCTGATTTATATTGGCGTCGCTGTCCGGAAAGCGTCCAGGAGTGTGTCCAGATCGTCCTGGGTATGGGTGGAGGCAGGGGTAATGCGTAATCGGCAGCGGCCTTTGGGGACTGTCGGCGGACGGATACCGGGAATAAAAATTCCTTGCCGGAACAGGTGTTCGGACAGGCGGATGGTGGCGGCTTCATCACCTGTGAGCGCCGGAATAATCTGGCTTTGCCCGCCCAGGAGTTCGAAGCCCAACGCCTTCAATCCCTCTTTAACGTAAGTTACGTTTTCCCATAGCTTCCGGCGTCGTTCCGGCTCGTCCCGGATGATCTTAATGCCGGTTAAGCCGGCGGCGCAGGCGGCTGCCGGAAGCGCGGTAGTGTAAATATAGCTGCGGGCCTTCTGCCGCAAGTATTCCACCACAGGTTCTCTGCCGGCTATAAACCCCCCGATACTCCCAATGGCCTTACTCAGAGTGCCCATCACAATATCCACCTCTCCTTGTAAACCGAAGAGTTCCAGGGCTCCCCGGCCATGCTCGCCTAAGACGCCGGTGGCGTGCGCCTCATCGACCATGAGGATCGCTTCATAATGTCGGCAAAGATTTACTATATCAGGCAGCGGCGCCAGATCTCCATCCATACTAAACACGCTCTCGGTAATCACCAGCCGCCGCCGGTACTTTCCGCTCCGGTTAAGTGCGCGCCGGAGACTGTCCGGCTCATTATGCTCATATACCTGAAGCTTGGCCCTGGACATACGGCAGCCGTCGATAATACTGGCATGACAGAGCCGATCAACAATTATGGTATCCTGCGCAGAGGTAAGGGCTGCAATGGCGCCGACATTGGCCATATATCCGGTGGGGAAAAGCGCCGCCGCCGGCGTCTCCTTCAACTCGGCCAAAGCTTGCTCCAACTGCCGGTGCAAACGCTGAGAGCCGGAGATAAGTCGTGAAGCGCCGCTCCCCCAGCCATACTTGACGGTAGCATTCCGGGCGGCTTCCATCACCCTGGGATCACTGGCTAATCCCAGGTAATTGTTGGAACAAAACAGCAAGTATTCCCGGCCGTCAATTGCGGCTTTAGCGCCGGTGGCGCCCTCCAGCGCTTTGGGGGAACGATAGAGACCCCGGCCCTCCAGTTCCCCCAATTCCGCCTTAAGCTGACCATGGAAATCAATGTTCATTTAGCATTATCAATTAATTAGGTGCAACTGGTTGATGTGATTAGCTTATTACATGATGAAAATCCCCCTTAATCCCACTTTTCAAAGGGGGAGACAATGGGTTCCCCTTCCAAAGAGAGAGATTAACTGGTTCCCCCCTTTAATAAAGGGGGGCCGGGGGGATTTACTCCCGCCCATAGGGCGCTTTGTTCCGAGTTACTCTTGTGGCGGAGGCGTTAACCTGACCGGATCAGTCTTACGGTCGGCTGTAGTGCGGGCAATTACTTGCTCCACTATTTCCTTGGACATCCCCAGATATCGTTCCGGATGGGAAAGATAATCCACATCCTCTGGGCTCAGGAGATCTTTAAGCCGCGGGTCTTCCAAGATAGCTTCCTTCAGCGATTTACCGGTCGCCAAAGCTGATTTGCTTAGTTTATGCAACTTATCATGCGCCTCCATCTTGCCTAAAACCTTTCCAAAATGAAACAGCAGCCATTCGGAGAGGATCATATCCTTTTGTAGATGCAGGTTTTTCAGCATCCGCCGGGGATATACCTCCAGGCCGGAGATAATCCCTAACATATGGCGCAGCGAGGCGCCGGTATAGATGCAGACCTCAGGGATAACGATCCACTCCGCCGAGAGGGCCCGGGTATCCCGCTCATGTTCCTGCTGCATGTATTCGATAGCTTGTGCGGCCAGGTATTTGACTTGCCGGGAGATGGAGACCACCCGCTGGGAACGGAAGGGGTTCCGCTTATGGGGCATGGTGCTGGAGCCAACCCTTTCGGCGGAGGAAGGCTCGGCCAACTCCCCGGTCTCCGTCTTCTGGAGCTGGACTACCTCATTGGCTATTTTGCCCAAGGTGGAGCAGATCATCGCCAGCACCGAGGCCAGCTCCGCCGGGTTGTCCCGGGAGCTGTGCCAGGTAACCAGCGGTGTTTTGAGTCCCAGGCAGGCCAGGGTCTTCTCTGCTATCCGGGGGGCTAACGGGCCGAAAGCAGCCTGTGTGCCCACCCCGCCGCTAAGCTGCCCTACCAACAACCTCTCTGCACATGCTTTGATCCGCTCCAAATGACGCCGGCATTCTCTCACCCACACCGACACCTTAAGGCCAAAGGTTATCGGTAAGGCATGCTGCCCGTGTGTCCGACCGATCATCGGGGTCTCCTTATATCTACCTGCCAGTTCCAGAAGTTTTTCTTCCAGTTCCCGCAAATCCCGGTAGATTATAGCCAGCGCATCTTTGGCCTCCAGCACCTCGGCGGTATCCAGTATATCCTGAGTAGTAGCTCCAAAGTGCACATACTGGCCGGCATCCCCGTCACAGGTTCTTTTAAGTTCCTTGAGCACCGGCATAATAGTTTGTCGCATCTTCTTATAAGATGCTCCGATAGCTTGTTTATCCAACAGATCAAACCGCGCTTTACGGCCAATCTCATTGGCCGCCTGCTCGGGGATGACCCCCAGCTCGCCTTGGGCGCGGGCCAGCGCCGCCTCGATATCCAGCCAGCGCTGGATACGCCGGCGCTCATCAAATATCTCTTGCATCTCAGGGGTAGATATAATATGGGAATAAATTTCAAAATCCATCGGATGAATTGCCATAACTCCGCTTCCTTCTCCTGTAAATTAGTAAATTACGATTATTGAGTTTTTATCCCGGATTATTCATAAATCCACGGAAAACAGTGATAATGTTATTTAAATACAGCTAGTTATAAAATAACGCTTAAAAAACAAAATTTTTGTACAAATTACCGAAAACTCCCGCTATGGAAGCGACCAACGGGAGCGTATGTATGATCCCGAATTATTCGGGTTATAACCATCTACAAAAGTAACAGAGTAGCACAAATAGCCGGCTTCTCTCAAGTCGCCTGATCGGAATAGCTGAAGTAATATCTTGTTTTATCTAAATAATTAGATGCCGCCAGCAACTGATTCTCGGCCTGTTGGTTTATGAATTACATTTTTGTCGTATAATTTGACATGTCAATGTTACCTTGGGTATTATATATACTATAAATCATTTATCATAAGTATGTTGATATGTTTGTATATCAACATAGCAAATGAAATTTGACAAGGGAGTGTGTCGCTAAAAGGAAACGGGTGATTCTTTCTGTGGCAAAGGGTGGCAAGCTGATTTTCTAACTTAACAGTATTCTAAAATAGATCGATCACTATTGCCGGGCGCTTTTACCTTTTGGCGACAGGCTCCCCCAAAATTTTCACCCATGAAAATACCTCAATCATTCCGCTCTATATCCTCACCATAAAATATAATCCCCTATATTTTTTAACCCGTATTATTCATAAATCCAAGGCAAATATTGATGCTGTTATTTGAATATAGCTGCTTACAAAATAACGGCCAAAAATATCAATCAAGACCCATTCCCTATCCTTTTCCCCAAATCCGCTTCCCCCTGATTCCTTTTCGACTCTTCTTCCCACCCTTCACTGAGGGATTACCTTTGAAGCGTTGCTTTTCAACGAAGCTCTCCATCAATACGGGTCGATAACCAAAAACGGTCTCCCAATCGTTGGGCACTTGTTTGGCCG
>QIEW01000401.1 GCA_003230535.1 bacterium | reverse complement strand
ACAAGTGAATGGTCGTATATTACTGATTATGAAGATACCGTAGATCGTCACGAATCGGTTTTCGCTCCCGAACATCAATGGATGATTTCTATGGGGGGTTGGTATCTTAATAATCATGACCAAGTAGCAATTTTCAACACAAATGACAATAGTTGGATAGATCGCAATGTTTATGGGGATATCCCTTCTACAAGGGATACACCAAAAGCTATTTTTGATCCAATACGTAACAGAGTCCTCATGTTTGGAGGTGGAGCCAACTTGAGCAATACTTTTAACGATACATGGGAACTTCTTCTCCCACCGCCTTCTGTTTGTGATCCATCTATAGACATTATCTTAAACGACGCGGAGCTTACCCCTGGAGAAACCCTGACCGTTACCGCTCATGTTACCAACGACGATAACCCGGACAAGGTGGAAGTGAAAGTATGGATTGAGTTGCCGGATGGGAGTCTAAAGTCCATCCATAACATTCCCAGCTACAATATTCCGGCTGGTGTTGATATGACGGTGCCGCTGTTTAACCATACCTTCACCGGCAGCGAACCTGCGGGGGCATACCAATTTGGCGGCCGCTTCTTAAACATAATCAATGGGGATATTTTTTGCGAGGACGCAGAGCCGTTTACTTTTACCCCTTAAGCTGGGAGATAAGGTTCGTACAGAGATAATTTATGAGTAATCCAGGCAAACAAACCAGCTTAACCCCCAGAGAGAGAAAAATTGTCAAGGAGATAGCCGGGGAGATAAGAAAGCAATTTGGCGCTATTCAGGTGGTGTTATATGGCTCTAAGGCTCGGGGCGATGCCCATAAATTCTCTGACATAGATATATTGGTACTTTTTAATAAACAAGTTGATTGGGAACTCAAGCACAGGCTAAGCGATTTTGTGTATGATTATGAGTTGGAGTATAGGGTCAGCCTTAATCTGTTAACTTTCTCCCAAATGGATTGGGATTCTCCTAAATACAGGGCGTTAGACATCCATCGTAATATTGATGCCGAGGGAATTCCCGTTTGATATCCGCAGAGAAAAAGGAGATTATAAGGTACCGATTATCAAGGGCTGAGGAAACCCTGAGAGAAGCAAATATTTTACTGGAGGCCAACCGGCCTTGGCAGGCACTGTAAATCGGGCCTATGATGCCATGTTTTATGCGGTATCAGCCTTATTGAGTACCAAGGGATTGAGCAGTTCCAAACATGCAGGGGTACGTTCCCTTTTTGATCGTGAGTTTGTCAAAGCCGGGGTAGTTGATAAACAATGGAGTAAGTTCTACCGCCAGATGTTTGGAGACCGTCAGGAAGGAGATTACCACGAGTTTGTGGTTTTCAATATGGAAGATGTGACTCAACGAATTCATAGGGCTGGAGAATTTATTGCAGAAATAAAAAGGGTTTACAGGCAGTATGTTGGTTGAATAACCCCGTCTGGTTTCTTAGCATCCTTCCAAGAGGTTTTGGGGGAATAATCCAGGGGAAGAACGATGCAGCATTTTAGTTCCGATCTTTCGGCTTGTCTCAAGCCGAAAGCGCTAAGGGCTCGTCATGAAATAACTGTAGTATTTTGGGATTGCTTCGGCGATAAACCCGCCTCGCAATGACACCCGGGACTTTTTACGATTGCATCAATTATTTACACTCATTTACCCCTTAAGCTGGGAGATTGGAAGATAAGGTTTCATTTTTCTGTTCAAGCCGCTGACAACAGCTTGGCTTTTAACAAATAATTTGGGATAAGATAACATAATGATGCAACACTATGATCCGTCTATGTCCCCTTGGGATGCCCGTTATGGCTTTGGCGTAGGCAATATTCGCGCCCTGGAAACCCGTCTGATTGATGAGACGATGCTGGCCAGGTTGTTGGAGGCTGGCAGCTTAAAGGATTTAGAAGGAGAGCTGGAAGAGACCGAATATTCTCAGGTGATCTCTTTGAGCAATGACTTACAGGATCCTGAAGCCATGCTCCAAGCCGAGCTGAAAAGGGTCTATGACCTGGTGCACAGCATGGACCCCGACCCGGCCCTCACCGATCTGTTCCGTTACCGGTATGACATCCATAATCTAAAAACCTGCTATAAGGCTCAACTCATCGGGGAAGACCCTGGGCCGGCCTTGACGGATTTAGGTCTTTATCCTGTGGAAGAGATAAAGCGGATGATTGCCGAAGAAGATATGGGCGGTCTCACTCCGGAACTTTCGGCCATGATGGAGGAGCTGTTGCCTAAACTGAAGGACGCTCCTGATAGCAGGAGTGTGGAGATGCTTTTTGACAACGCCCAATACTCCTTCCTATACGCCCAGGCACAGCGGAAGAATAACTGCTTTCTGGAGGGTTATCTTCAGTTCCAGATAGATCTTATCAATCTCAAGACGTGGCTCCGGATTTACAAAATGAAAGGGAACAGAAAGCTGCTGGAGCAGGCGTTATTAGATCATGGACTGCTTGACAGGGAATGGTGGCTTGATATATATGGTGGGGGTATAGGAGAGTTGATCTCCAGGATGAGCTATACCCCTTATAGTGATTTGGCCGATGCGGAAGTAATCTCAGAAGATGGTAACCTGGTGGAGTTGGAGCGCTTGACGGATGATTATCTTCTCGATTATGTCAAGATTGTTTCCTATGTCTCAATGGGAGTGGAGCCGCTGATTGCTTATATTCTGGCCAAAGAAAACGAGGTTAAAGTATTGCGTATTCTCTTGGTAGGTAAACTCAATCATCTGCCAAAAGAAGAGATACGGATGCGGTTGAGGAAATTGTATGCCTAAGATCGCCATTATTGGGGACAGAGATTCTATTATAGGTTTTAAAGCCCTGGGAGTAAAGATTTTTTCCGTTGGAAATAAGGATGAGGCCGAACGGACTTTGCGGCAGATATCCACGCCTGACTATGGCGCAGTGTTTATTACAGAAAATTATGCTGTTAAAATTCAGAAAGAGATCGATGAATTGAAACGGCAGATACCCCTTTACCCTAGTATAGTAATAATCCCCAGTCATCATGGGACAATGGGCTTAGGAGCCCAAAGAATAAAAGTTTTGATTGAGAAAGCGCTGGGGTGGAGTTTCTTCACGCAGCCAGAGGAGGAGGATAAGGGATAAATGAAAGAAGGAAAGATTATAAAAGTTTCCGGGCCGTTGGTAGTGGCGGTGGATATGCCTGATGCCAGGATGTTTGATGTGGTTCTGGTCAGCGCGCAAAAACTGATCGGCGAAGTGGTCGAGATAAAGAATGAGAAGATTTCCATCCAGGTCTATGAGGAGACCGGCGGCATCGGCCCCGGAGAGCCGGTGGTAAGCACGGGAGATCCTCTGAGTGTGGAGTTGGGGCCTGGGTTGCTGGAGGCTATCTATGACGGTATTCAACGTCCGTTGGATGCTATCTATGAAAAGGTCGGAGACATGGTGGAACGGGGAGTGTCGGTGCCTTGTTTGGATCGGGAGAAGAAGTGGGAGTTTGTACCCAAGCTCAAGGTTGGTGACCAGGTAGAGCAAGGAGACATCTTAGGGGTAGTCCAGGAAAATGTGGTCATCGAGCATAGGATTATGGCTCCGCCGGGTATATCCGGTCGCCTTAAAGATATCAGCGGGGGGAGTTTTACGGTAACGGATACGATCGCCAGAATAGAGAATGGCTCAGAAATCCATGACATATCCCTTATGCAGCGCTGGCCGGTACGCAAGCGCAGGCCCTACCGGAACAAGCTTGCCCCGGAGATCCCGTTGAGCACCGGGCAGAGAATTATAGACAACCTGTTCCCGTTAGCCAAGGGCGGCACGGCTTGTGTGCCTGGACCGTTCGGCTCAGGGAAAACGGTGGTGCAGCACCAGTTGGCTAAATGGGCGGATACGGATATTGTGGTCTATATTGGCTGCGGTGAGCGCGGTAATGAGATGACGGACGTGTTGATTGAATTGCCGGAGATTATCGACCCCCATTCGGGTGAGTCGCTGATGAAACGAAGCGTGTTGGTAGCCAACACTTCTAATATGCCGGTGGCTGCCCGGGAAGCCTCCATCTATACCGGGATTACGATTGCCGAGTATTTCAGGGACATGGGCTACGATGTAGCGCTTATGGCTGATTCAACCTCGCGCTGGGCCGAAGCGCTCCGCGAGATCTCCGGCCGCCTGGAGGAGATGCCCGGTGAAGAAGGATATCCGGCATATCTGGCGACCAAAGTGGCCGAGTTCTATGAGCGCGCCGGCCGGGTGGTGACCTTGGGCGGCGATGGTAACCGGATAGGTTCGATATCGGCTATCGGGGCGGTTTCTCCGCCAGGCGGCGATATGTCTGATCCGGTGGTACAAGCCACCCTCAAGGTGGTCAAGGTCTTCTGGGGACTGGACGCCAAGTTGGCCTATCGACGGCATTTCCCGGCTATCAATTGGCTTAACAGCTATTCCCTGTATAACGAAAATCTGGAGGAATATTTCGGTAAGGAGATCGCCGAAGACTGGGTAAAATTGCGGGCGGATTCTATGCGCCTGCTCCAGCGGGAGGCGGAGCTGGAGGAAATTGTGCGTCTTATAGGCAAGGATTCCCTCTCCCCTCAAGATCAGCTGACCTTGGAGACGGCCAGGATGATCCGGGAGGATTTCCTCCATCAGAACGCTTTTCATAAGGAAGACAGCTATACCTCCTTGAATAAACAGTATCGGTTGCTGCGGCTGATACTTCGGGCGGGAGACAATTTTAAGCAGGCGATTGAGCGGAGGATCTCCGTCAGTAAACTATTTGGATTGCCCATCTGTGAACAGATAAGTAAAGCTAAATTTATTCCCGAGGCTAATATCCAGGATTTCGATAAGCTGGAAGAAAATCTGGTCGAACAAGTGGAAGCATTAGCCTAACCTCTTATACCAAGTAGCCATCAAACATGAAACATAGCATGTTTACGCATTTTTGACGGACGGGCTTTCCCTCCCCGCCTGCTCGTTGGTTGCGTAAACACCAACGCTTATGAAAGTGAGACTTTCAGGTGGAAGATTTGCGTCAGGAGGTAACTCCTGACGCCACCACAATAACACCATAACCTACTGTAAACCATAAATATAGCCTATAGGTGCTGTCAGGTGTTACCACCTGACAGTTAACCATCTGATGACAAACCGGGCATCAGATATCCGCTGCCCAGGAGTATATGGGCAGCCGCAGGCGGTCGGTTTGTGACGGAGGATGCAAGGCTGGCTATATGGCATGGCGATTACTTCACATAGATGTTTCGGCCTGTCTCAGGCCGAAACACCCCTAGAGATGTGTGGTTCCCTTGACACTTCCGGCTTGAGACAAGCCGGAAAATCAAAGATAATTAGTTTATCTTTGGATGCAAGCTTGGCTATATGACATGGCGATTACTTTTTAATCCTCTTCGAAAGCGCCCACTGTCCAGCAACATGATCCATCCCCAAAACCTTGCCGGAGAGGTCATAGAGGATGCAGCCTATCTCGATGGCTCCCTTTACCTTTTCCCGAGCGCGTCGGCTTACCGTTTCCGCCAACAGCCTTAATGCCTCTGATAATCCTTCCTTCTGTAGCAAGCTGGCGGCCGCCTCTGCCAGCTCCATTGTTTGGAGATGCCGGACGAGTGCAGGTTCTGCCCCCGCCTGGGTTGCCGCCGCCGCCATAGCTTTTAGACTGCTCTTGGGCTCATAACCTTGGGGTCCGTCGCCGGTGAGCCTATAATTTATCTCAGCGCGGGAGCTGGTGTCAAAGGAGCCGGCGGCTACCTTGGCTAACTTACCGATATGCCCTGCCAGAATAACCCGCTTAACCTTCAGCCGGCAGCATTCATCTAAGGCAAACCCCACCCAGTTAGCAATCTGTATAATTTTATCAGGTGGTAAGGCAAAATCCCGTTTAACAAAATTCTCACCTAAATTTCCCGGCACCAACACCAGTTCCTGATAACCGGCCGCTTTGGCTACCTGTAGTGTCAAGCGTAGAGAGACTAACCAGGCATCCAATGACTTTGGTTCCACAAGCCCGGTGGTACCCAGGATAGAAATTCCGCCGATAATGCCCAGCCTGGGATTAAAAGTACGGCTGCTTAAACGCTCACCGTCCGGAACAGAAATCTCTACCTCTATCCATTGTCCTTGAATATGTATCTCTGGAGGAATTACAGTAGATAAAATTTCCCTGATCATCCGCCCGGGAACCGGGTTAATGGCCGCCCCGCCTACCGGAATAGCCAGTCCCGGCTTGGTAACCCGGCCGACCCCTCGCCCCCCTCTAATCACAATGTCTTTATCAGGACGAAATGACCGCTTGTCATCTTTTATAGCCACTTTGGCGCAAACCATCGCCCCATGAGTGACGTCGGGGTCGTCACCGGCATCCTTGATTACGGCGCAATAAGCTTTCTCATCACGCCGGCCATGCTCTACCAGCTTCAGCATTAGCTTGACCCCGGCCGGAACTTCTATTTCCACACCCCCGGGCTTCTCCCCGCGGAAAAGCATCAGCGCCGCCCCATATGCAGCCGCAGCAGCACAGGTTCCGGTAGTGTAACCTCGTCGCAGGCCGGCTACAGTTCCCATATTTTTTGTCCGACTATTTGTGGATGACATTTAATTCCCGCAGCTCAATTAAATACTAAAATATCATACATTCATCTGGCAGGGCTATCACCCATGACAATACTCCAGGCGCCTTGTAACCGAAACTTTTCGGAATATTTTTAAAGATTTTTACTCTTATTTTTAGGAGGGTAGAAAAATGGCGGAAATTGCATTAGTAGGTGTCATTCTATTGTTTATCATTGTTTTTTTAGTTGTCTCCTGGGCTCCTCGAAAATGACTGATAAAAGTATTTAGGGGAGACTTGTTCTATTGATCGTGAAGACTGCCCGGTTTCTATTACAGATTATTATGAGTAAAGCGGCTTACTCCGCGACACTACAAACACCAATGCTTACTTGCTTAATATTTATCTTCTTCTAAGTAACCTGAGTTCGATATAAATGTTGTTGTATTTACAGGCTATATTATGTGTTTCCCTGAGTTTTTTATAAAATAAGTTGACGTACCTCCCG
>QIEW01000143.1 GCA_003230535.1 bacterium | reverse complement strand
ACCTCAAATTTACTCACTCCACAGCCGCCTTTATCGCGGCTCTTTATAGTTTATGGGGTTCAGTATATGAAATTCAAAAAAGAAGTCAGGAGTTAACCAACTTTTGCTCGTTTTTCTTTTCAAACTTGTTTTCTCTGATCATCTGCGCAAATCGGTGAACATCATAATTTGCAGCCTTAGCCATCTCTTCCCGGATACGGTGGATCTCTTTCAGGAACTCTGGTTCTTTATAAAGCTTCATCTCTTTAATCCTCCTCCTGAAAAAACTCTGGGGTAACAATTTTCAATATACATCCCCTCTAGGTAGAATGGCCAGAATATGCACTATCATCTCAGCCTTGTTTACTGAATAGACCAACCTTAGCTTTCCTATCCTCACTCTACGAAGTCCCTTAAATTCCCCTTTTAAGGTTTTGCTCCCTTTACCAACAGGATTTCGTTCCAGAGACTCAAAACATTTCTCCAACCTCGTGGCGGCATCACGGCTGGCCCGCCGGTAATAACTCTCCGGCTGCCTTTGGAGGATAACCTTATACATCCTCTTGCTCAATCTCCCGCCAATTTACCCCCGCTCCTTGCAGGGCCTCTGCTTCAGCAGCCTTAATGAGCGCTATCTCCTCCGGGCTAAAGCTTTCCTCCTGGTCTCTCAAGTAATTTATGTAGTCCATCAAGGAGCGCGCTTTCCTTTCAGGAAAAGTTTCTAAAAGATGCACAATCCTATTTAAGGTGGCCTGTTTCATTGGATTTGTCCCTTTATTCCGTAGCTTTATAATACAGCGATGGAAGCCGTTTTATTCTGTTCCTTGGTGACATCTTCAAAAGACCTATCTCCCCGCCGGTTTAATTCCCAGGATATCCAGGGTCTGGGCATCCAGACCTATACCGCGGAGCCGCTCCCGGCTCCCCCGGAAACTCTCAATGGCGTTTACTCCCAGGGAACCCAGAATTTCCTTGATCTCCAATGACCAGGCTCTGAGGAGGTTGGTCAGCCGCTCCGCCCCTTCCACCGGATCAAGTCTGGGCACCAACTCCGGCTTATGGGTACAAATTCCCCAGGCGCATTTTCCGGTATAGCACATCTGGCACACTCTACAGCCCAAGGCCACCAGGGCGGCGGTCCCGATGGCTACCGCATCCGCGCCCAAGGCGATTGCTTTAGCGGCGTCGGCGCTGGAGCGAATACCGCCCGCCGCAATAATTGAGGCCCGGTTTCTGATACCCTCCTGGCGCAGCCGGTCATCCACCGCCGCCAATGCCAGCTCTATCGGTATTCCGATATGGTTGCGAATTACGGTCGGCGCGGCGCCGGTGCCCCCCCTGAAACCGTCCAGATAGAGAATGTCGGCTCCGGCTCTCACAATACCGGAGGCGATGGAAGCCACATTATGAACAGCGGCGATCTTCACCGAGACAGGCTTATAGCCGGTAGCTTCCTTTAAGGCGTAGATTAACTGGCGCAAGTCTTCAATGGAGTAAATGTCGTGGTGCGGGGCCGGTGAGATGGCATCTGAACCGATGGGGATCATCCTGGTTTTGGAAATTTCGGCCCCGATTTTTTCACCGGGAAGATGACCGCCAATGCCTGGTTTAGCTCCCTGGCCAATCTTTATCTCCACCGCCACTCCGGCATTTAGATAATCGGCATGAACGCCAAATCTGCCGGAAGCGCATTGGACTATGACATGATCGCCATAAGAGTAAAGTTCTTTATGCAGTCCGCCCTCGCCGGTATTCATGACCGTTCCGGCCTCGGTAGCCGCCATCACCAGCGCCTTATGGACATTGAGGCTTACCGCTCCATAGGACATCGGGCCAAAGATAATGGGGGTCTCCAGCTTAATCTGAGGCGGGAATTTCGTCTTGCTTTTCAGCTTTCCGTCTTTGGTCGCCTCAAGCTGGATTTTATCGGGCTTTCTACCAAGATATGTCCTCAGTTCCATGGGCTCCCGCAAGGGGTCTATGGAAGGATTTGTTACTTGGCAGGCATCCAATACCATACTATCCCAAAAAATGGGATAATCCAGGTCATTCCCCATAGCAGTGAGCAGTACTCCGCCGGTCTCGGCCTGTTTGTAGGCATTCTTCCGGTGCGTAACCGTCCAGTGGGGGCTTCTCTTGAACGCCAAGGGATAAGGGATAATCTCTATAGCTTGCTCCGGACAGAAGGTAGCACACCGATGGCAAGCCACACATAATCTATGCTCCGGTATCACCCGATCATTAAATTTAAGAGCGCCGAAACTGCACTGCTGGAGGCAGCGCTTGCAATGCCGACATCTCTCGTGGTCTATTTGTACCTTAAACTCCGGGGGTAGAAAAGTCTTCAGCATCGCGACTAATTCTCAACCTTCTTAGTTTTTGTTATGCAAATTGTGGTTTTTGGATATCAATCTCTACGGGAAGGGTCTCTTCCGCTTCCCTCTCCAGCAAGGCAATAACCGGTTCTCCCGCTTTAGGGCACCATACCCGATCAGGACGCTGACAGACCTCGCGGATGGCGGACTCCTCAGAGGCGATGTAAACCCGATCGTGATGGGTGGCCGCCACCAACGGCCTGAGTTTAATCCGGTCATTAAGGCCGATTAACCCGTCAGAATTGGCAAACAGAATGGCAAACGGGCCATTGAGTAAAGCCGGCCCATAAACTGCCCTGAGCTGCCGGAGGGCTTCTTGTTCCCCGGGCTCGGCGCGATCAATGTCCTTCCAGAAAGGAGAGGCTAAAACCAGACAGGCTACCTTATAGGAAAGGCCATGCTTGCGGATAAGCAAATCCAACAGGTAGGCCACAACTTCCGTATCGGTCAGCAATGTGCATTGATAACCGAACATCTCCAGGTAGCGTTTGTTAATCCCGTAAGATGATATCTCCCCGTTATGGACGATCGACCAGTCCAGGAGAGTGAAAGGATGCGCTCCCCCCCACCAACCCGGCGTATTGGTCGGAAACCGATTATGGGCGGTCCAGATATATGCCTCGTACTGCTCCAACATAAAGAACTCGGCTATATCTTCAGGAAAGCCTACTCCTTTGAAGGCGCCCATATTCTTACCGCTGGAGAAGATATAGGCTCCCTCTATTTCCGAGTTGATTTTCATTACGGTTCTGACCACAAAATCATCCTCTTGGAGTGTTTCAAACTCCATGTCCGGCCTGGTAGAACTCGGCTTGACAAAGTATCGCCACAACAAGGGATGCGAGGTAATATGTGCCGTCGCTCGATGCGGGATCCTCTCATCCAATACGACGATATAGTTATCCTTAATGAACTGCTCGGCGCGCTCTTTACTTCCCTCGTTCATATACATAATATGAAGGGCATAGTAATCCTTGTAATTGGGGTAGATGCCATATCCGGCAAAACCTCCCCCCAAACCGTTGCCCCGATCATGCTGGATACGGATGGTTTTAATGATATCCTCAGCCGGAATAAACTTTCTGGCGCGGCTGATTATTCCGGATAAGCCGCAGCCTGATATCTCTTTTTCCCAGTTATGGTTCATTTCTCTTCTTTAGTTTGCTTTCGTGAAGTTACCTTGTCCATCAGCGCCTTCCATTCATCGGTCCCGTCTTTTAGTGGCTGGGGAAGCGAAAGACGCCGCCTCAGAGACGCTTGCGGGGAAGCTAACCTGCCCGTGCTTTGGAAAGCGTCAATCATTCCCTGAAAATTACCGGGAACCGTCTTGTTTTTTACCGCCAGATATTTTAGGGCGGTAAACACTTCCTCCATCCCGAACTTATTAGGACAGAGCATCTTACAGGTATGACATTCCAGGCAATTCCAGATAAGGGCGGAGCTTAGAAGCTCATCTATTCTCCCCTCCAGCGCCTGAGCTATTATGTCGTGAGGGATAAACCCAGACACCAGTTGCGCAGCCGGACAATCAGTCTCACAAGCCCGACAGCCCAAACACCTTTGCATAGCTTCCAGATCGACCACCCCTGAAAAACATTTCAGCTGCTCCTGCCGCTCCCTCCAAGCGCCTAAAAAAGAATCCGCCTTTATCTTATGTAAATGCAGGCCCATCTCCTTTTCAGAAAAGCCTAAGGCTAAGCCGATTAACTCGCTTATATGGATCACCGGCAAATGTAGGTTCTCTCCTTGCCGCTTTAGGAGAAGCTGCTGCATATCATATTGGAGAAAACAGGCCGGACAAGCCACTACCATCGCATCAACCTGTAACTCCATCAGATCAAGAAGTTTGGTCTTGGCGCTATGTAACGCCGCTTGAGGGTCATATCCCCGCCCTAAAGATTCCCCGCAGCAGAGCAGTTTCGTTTTATAATCAATACACTCGGCTCCTAAGGCGGAAAGCATGGCTTCCAGTCTGCCGGGTTTCTGGTGATCCTCAAAGCCCCGGGCTTCCCCCGGTCGCAACAGATGACACCCGTAATGGACGGCCAAACGCATACCTTTCAGAGAAGCGCCCGCTATTCTAACCAACTCTTCCGGCCCGGGATCATCCAATAGCAACTCCACCAGGTGTTTTACCTTTATGCTGCCCTTATAGGCTAACCCTGCATCTGAAAGGTCTTCGTTTATCTTTTTTAAGAGCAAGGGGAAGCTTTTTAACCTGTGGGCGGCAGAACTCAACGTAGCATAACAACCGTTACAGGGAGTGACCAGGATTTGCCCGCCGGCTTGTTCTGCCAGGGCCAGGTTCCTCGCCGCCGTAAGTAACCATACCTCATCCCCCAAGCTTTGAGCGAGGGCTTTTTCCGGACAGCAGGTAAATCCAGCCACATCCTCACCTCTGACGCCCAGCTTTTCCAGCACCATCCTGGTGGCTTTCTCTACCGAAGGAAAACGCGCCGGAATTTGACAGCCCCAAAAATAAATATGCTTCTTATTCATCAGCTTGTTGTAAATCTCTTCTTCTTATATTTATCATCTGATATTTGTGTAGGATTTCTCTAATAATGCCAAAGCGTTCTTACGAGCAAAGGCTTTAAAATAATTATGTGAATGGGAACCCCTCACAGAAGTCCATGATTCTGGTTTTTTTCTACATAAGACAAGTATTCTATCACCTTCGATTAAAGTTCCCTCCTCCCGGTAAGTTCTATTCGCTATCTTTCTCACCTGATCTACTAGCACAAATTTTCTCCTCCTTTTCTAGCTCATTACAGGCCTCAATTACAGTTTCCAAGTCAATATTAAGCGCCTCCACCAGATCGCTCCAATAGATATCTTTTCCATGGTGAAGGGAAAAATATTCTTTTATTTCTTCTTTTGCTTCCTTCAAAGATATTTGTTTGGGATTTATATATGTCTGTAATGTAGGCATCATACTAATCAGCACATCTATTTTCTCCATTGTTTTCTGAAACATATTCTCAAGTCTTGCTACCCTTATTTCCAGAGTTTGCACACTTCTACCTTGTACCGAAAGCTCGGTCGTAATTCTTTCCCACATCGATTCATCGTAGGAGGTAAAACCTATTCCCTGTGAGAAGGTAGTCTTATCCCCCAGTGTAGGCGACTGAAAATCGGATGTAGTTCTATTGTAGGTCTGAAAGTTTTTGCTCGCCATTAACCCTCCTTCTTTACTTTCTCCATAACACCCTTTTGCTTTAAATCTTCAAGAATCTTACCACAGGCATTGAAAAAAATTAAAAAAGCAGGAATATCCATAATTATTGTGGCCTTAGGAGTAACTTCAATAGTGTTTTTCTCTTCAGGCTTTGAGAGGGGGGTGATAAATCCAAAATCTATGCAGAAATTTTGCCCTAAAAAGTTTACTAACCCTGTATTAGAAAAAATTGGGCTGACAGTTTCCGAAGGTTTAAACACCACACTTTTTGTTTCTGGTTTTTCATTTTCCATAAAAAGCCCCTTTCCTTATTTAAACTGTTCTCAGAAGTTTATGAATAAGAATGTTCCTATTCATAGTTTCAACTTAAAACGTTTAGCTTTCTTACTTAACGTATTGCGGTTTATGCCCAAAATTTTAGCGGCCTGGAGTTGATTGTTACCGGTAGCTTCCAGAGCCAACCTAATTAATGCCTCTTCAACTTCCTGGATTACATCATAATAAAGACTGTCTTGATTTTCCGCCGGATCAATATTTACAATTATCCGCCTCAATTTCTCCTCTATGATTTCCTTAATAGAAAATTTCCGGAGGATATCGTCAGACAGTTCAGGTTCATATTTCATTTTTTTAGGTACATAAAAGAAAAGAAGTTCTTTTTAGGGAGAAGATGAATGGGCGAACCAAAAATCGTTCGCTTCTAGCGGATCATAATAATAGAGGCGACCAAACTTGGTAATTATCGGATAATACTGCCACACACCAGCATTCCCCCGCATCAGCCGATCCGCGGTCATTACAAATCCCAACATCGCCCCATGTTTTGAAAAAGCAAGCCGACCATAATGAGAACATGTAGGGTAGAATTGACACCGTGCTCCATCAACCGGAGAAATATACCGCTGGAACAGTTTAATATAATAATCGAATACTAATGCCGGATAAGAGATTGGAGCCCTGGTCTTCCTTAAATTGTCAATCCTGCTAATGAAAGACTTACCTCCCGTAGTTTTACCCCAAGGAGAATGTAGAGAAGCGTCCTTGGCTTCCACTAATTTCAAGGGCATCCCATAACTTATAAACCAACAAAAAATCAAGCTAATTCCCAGCGCCTTGGTTCTTAAGCTTCCGGATCTCCGCTTTTGCCGCTTCGGCTTGACTACTCCAGGAGTAATCTTCCATGATGAGCTTTCTTCCATGATGAGCTTATAAGTTTTCTCAGCTTCACTATAACGTTTCTGTTCTACATATATCCGCGCTATATTCAGATAAGACCGTGACGCAAAGCGCGGATTTTTCAACTCTTTTTTGTTTATAAGCGAGTTATAGCCTGCCAGTGCGGCAGCATAATCCTTAAGATCATAATGATATACCTGAGCAATCGTGAAAGTACACCATTCCTCGTTGGGATCGGTTTTTAATACTTCTATGGCCTTGGCATATTTTTTTATGGCTTGCTTATACTCGCCCCGCTGCCGGTATATTCCCCCCAACCGCCGCAAGGCCAGCGCAGCATAAGGACTGGTGGGATATTTAATCAACACCTGATTATAGGCGGCCTCAGCCGACGCCTGATCTCCTAAATTCCCATAAGATTCCCCGATTAGATATTGTGCTTCCGGATTAAATAATGATTCCTTAGTTATAAATTCCCGGAAAAAATCAATAGCATCCTCATGTTGGCCAAGGGCCTGATAATATTTCCCTGAAGCAATAGACGGGATCTGTTTTTTAGGCGCGGATACACACCCTATAGTCCACACCAGCCAGACGATCAAGCTGCTACAATATAGATATCTTCTTATAAAATAGTTGTCCGGATACATACCAAGTGAGTATAGCTCGAGCAATTTCAATTGTCAATAAAACATCGGGCGATTTTTCAGGGCTGAATTTTCGGGTTAAAGGCGCCACCCCTAGGGGGAAAAGTCTTTGATTGTATCCACAACTTTTTCTTGCATCTGGTAAGTTAACTTAGAATATATCGGGAGCGCCAAAGTTTCTCGGGCGGCCTGTTCTGCATTTGGGAAATCTCCCCTCTGATACCCCAGATGGCGATAACATTCCTGGAGATGCAACGGTATCGGATAATAAATTTCCGAATCAATCCCTTTGTCCTTCAGAAATGTCTTTAGATTATCGCGATCCTTGGTCCGTATTACATACTGATTGTAGATATGCTTGTTGTTAAATTCAGTAAACGGCAAAGTAATAATATCAAGCAGGCCGTTTGCTTTAAACAGCTCATTGTAAATTTCGGCGTTCTTCCGCCTTTTTTCCGACCAAATATCCAAATATTTCAGATTAACCAGCAGCACCGCCGCCTGAAGAGTATCCAGCCGGCTGTTTATCCCTATCAGACTATGGAAATACTTGGGCTTAATTCCATGGTCTCTTAATACAGAAGCTTTTTCAGCTAACTCAGCATCGCCGGTCAAAATCATACCCCCGTCACCCATACAGCCCAGGTTTTTCGTTGGGAAAAAGCTCAGGCAACCCAATTGCCCCATAGACCCCGCTTTTTTCCTAAAACCATTCTTTACATACTCAGAACCTATTGCCTGAGCGGCATCCTCAATCACCGGAATATTACGTTTTCGGCTAATCTCCATAATTATGTCCATATCAGCGCATTGTCCATACAGATGCACCGGTATTATGGCTTTAGTTTTGCTAGTAATTCTTTCTTCCAGCTTATGCCGGGAAATGTTGTAAGTCCTTTTATCAATATCAACAAACACGGGAACGGCTCCTAGTCGGGATATTGACCCGGCGGTGGCAAAAAAGGTGTAGGGTGTGGTAATCACTTCATCACCGCCACCGATCCCTAAAGCCATTAATGAAATTAGCAGGGCATCGGAGCCGGAAGCTACTCCGACGGCATAAGCGGTGTTTGAATAGGAAGCAATTTCCTTTTCCAGTTCTTTTACCTCCGGTCCCAGGACAAAAAGCTTGTGGGCATAAACTCCTTTAATTGCCTGAAATACTTCTTGTTCCATCCCTTCATATTGTGATTGCAAATCAAGCAGCGGTATTTTAACCATACCTCCCCTTTACTGTACCCGAATAATTCGGGACTTATAACACGCTCCCGTTGGTCGCTTCCATAGCGGGAGTTTTCGGTAAGTTGTATGAAAATTTTGTTTTTGGACCGTTATTTCGTAAGTAGCTGTATTCAAATGACACCATCAATGTTTACCGTGGATTTATGAATAATCCGGGTGTAAGCTATTTTCTTGCTTATCGGAACCGGAGGCATTATAACAACTATCTTCACTCCTGTAAACTTTTTTGGAGGGTTCCCCTCACGGCCACCGCCTGTTTTTGTATCTATCTGATACAAAAGGTGATTGCGCTGATTATTATACACAAAGCTGGTGAAATGATTTGCACAGCATTCTAGTTGGAATATCAAGAGAATCCCATACTTGTTAGTGGATTTACAGGAGAGGTCTCAACTTGACAATAGAAAAACATTGTTTTATATTTCCCTGATAAGTAGGGCATTATCAGCGTTGTCCGGTTAGTTTCTTGCGTACTGCAAGAAATTGATCTTTTGATCTTTCGGCTGGTTCTCAAGCCGAAAGTGTCAAGGGAAACGCACCCCTTTATAGTAGTTTCGGCCTGGGGACAGGCCAAACATCGGGTCACTGATGGTTACCTCATATTTGATGGTCTCGTAAAAAGTAAAAATCTCGCTACAACATAGAGTGCCATTGTGCTTGTTATCATACTACATATAGACAGTTTTTCCAGCTTCACCGACTTTTTACGAAAGCATCATATTTATGTGCTGTCGGGTCCTCAGACCCGACAGGCTGAATGGGTGGCAGGTTTACTGAACCTGCCTACCACCTAACCTAAAAAATCCGCACCGATGGTGCGCTAAGTTCTCAGCTAAATTTTTCCGGTGAGAGACAGGGGGTAAAAAAACAGAAGGGGGAGAAAGGTTTTCTCTTCGCCGTCTGAGGCTGATGGTTAAATTTGGGATAGCCGTCTTGTTAGTGGGGCTTGGTTCTTGTGGACTGACCAGCTTGTGTGGTTTCAGAAGGTGGCCGTCCTTCATCATAGCTTGTCTTATATTGAGTTATGCTCAACTGGTGCTGGCAACTGAAATACTCTCTGCGTGGGGAGCTATTCAACCGGGAGGGTTTTTAGTTTTCCACGCAGTAGTTGCGGCGGCGGTTATAGCTTGGGTTTGGGCAAAGAGGCCGGTATGGCCTGCTTTCTCACTTCCCAGCAGAGAAAGCAGGCTTTTTTTTGTTTCAGAGCACAAGCTGTTGCTTTTTCTCGCAGCAGCAGTTTTTTTAGTGGCCGTAATTGGTGTGGGACTTGTTCTTAGCGTTCCCCCCAACACCAACGATTCTATGGGCTATCATCTCTCCCGTGCAGGTTACTGGCTCCAGCAGGGTTCCCTGAGCCACTATAACGCCCCTAATCTGCGCCAGATAGTGTTCCCTCCCAATGCTGAGATAGTTGTTTTGTGGTTAATAACCTTTCTGCGGAGCGATCTGCTGGCTGGATTTGTTCAGTGGGTGGCTTATCTGGGGCTTCTGGTTGGAGTTTATGCTCTGGCCCGGCAGTTAGAATTTTCTCTGTTCCAGGCGGTTTTTGCAGGGCTGACCTGGGCTCTACTGCCGATTGTGGTGCTCGAGAGCACCTCCACACAAAATGATTTGGTAGTAAGTTTTTGTGTAGTGGCCTGCTTATATTTCTTTATCCAAGGGGTTGGGAGGGCAAATATGCCGCTTTTCTGCTTTGTGGGACAGCAATGGGGTTAGCCTTAGGCACCAAGGCTAATACCTGGCTTTTTTTGCCCGGACTGGGTTTGGCCGCCCTGATTTTTGCCTGGAAGGAAGGGGGACGTGACTGGATCAAGAGGTTTTCCTTGTGGATCGGGTGCTCCCTGCTAGGTTTTGCTCTATTTGGAGCATATAACTATATCCTTAACTGGAGGCAGTTTGGCTCGCCTTTCGGCCCGCGGGAACTGGTGGAAAAGCATAATGTTGTTTCTTCCGGCTTTAAAACTCTGTGGGCCAATGTAGGTCGTCTGAGCTACAATTTCTTAGATTTTTCCTGCTTTCCGGGGGTAGTGGCGCGGCAGCTTACCAGGCTCAAACATCAAGTGGCTTTACCGCTGTTTT
>QIEW01000192.1 GCA_003230535.1 bacterium | reverse complement strand
TCTTCTTGCTCCCATGAGAAATAAAAGCTATGTAGAAGATCGGGTTTGCAATGTAAACTGTACCTTTGAATATATCATCGGCAAATCCCCGAAACTGATGAAGGCCTTAGAGCTGACCAGTGAAGCCGTACGCACTGATACTAATATTCTTCTATTGGGGGAGAGCGGTACGGGCAAGGAATTATTGGCAAAAGCTATTCATTACAATAGTCATCGCGCCGGAGGCCAATTCATAGCTATAAATTGTGTTGCTTTTCCGGAACATTTACTGGAAAGCGAATTGTTCGGCTATGAAAGAGGGGCGTTTACCGGCGCCATGATCACTAAACCGGGACGGTTTGAATTGGCCGACGGGGGAACGCTTTTTTTGGATGAGATCGGTGATATGAGTCCCCAGGTTCAGGCCAAGTTCTTAAGGGTTTTGCAGGAAAAAGAATTTATGCGCCTGGGGGGGACCTCCAGTTTCAAAGCTGATGTGAGGTTAATTTCCGCCACTAACAAGGATTTGTCCGTCTTGATCGCCCAGGGGAAATTCAGGGAAGATCTGTTGTATAGAATAAACGCCTTTCCCATTACATTGCCGCCCCTGAGAGAGAGAGAAGAGGATATCACTCTCTTGGTCGATTATTTCATTCAAATGTTTGGCATGAGGATGGCCAAACAAATTAAGAGGATATCCTCCCATGCCTTAGAGTGCCTCCTTGGTTACTATTGGGTGGGAAATATCAGGGAATTACAAAATGTGATTGAACGGGCGGTAATCCTCTCCAAAAACGGCATCATTGCCGTAGGCGACCTCCCGGGATATATCACAATCCGCAATAACGCCAAGGGAGTGCCGCCGCCCGGCTTTGTCATCCCCCCTGATGGAATTTCCCTGGATACGCTGGAGCGGGACATAATTATTCAAGCCTTGGAGAGATGCGCATACAACAAAAGTAAAGCCGCCCAGCTTATCGGTCTTAGCCGGTCAAAATTTCGCTACCGGTTAAAAAAGCACCACATTGACCACTAAGGGGCTTGGAAATATCCAATATACCGTTTCAGGATGAATCGTAATGTTCTTCTGTGGTGTCAGATTCGGGAAATCTGACACCTCCTAAAACCGCAGTCAGGTCTGAGGACCTGACTGCACAAAAACCATAAACGGTACTTTAAAATGTTCTAAGTCCCTAATAACTCAGAGCAGGCAAAGGCCTGCGATGGTCTGATCGCCCCTCTCTCCACCTTTCAATCTCATCCTTGCCAAACGAATTTGGCTAAATTAAGCCACTGCGGTTCAAATCAGCCAATTATTTCAATCTTGCAGGCATTACCTTATCTTGTTGATAAACATAATATATGTTGTAGCACACCTTGGTTTCCCCTGGATACTTCTCTAAAAGCAAAAAATCTGTGTTGTAAATATATCAATAAGATCAGTTAATTGCTTTTGTGGCATTAAATTTGCATATCTACTTATCTTAATTATTACATTCTACTGACTATAAGTTGTTTAAATTATTAATTATTTTTTACTAAACTAGCTGATTTTATGGTTATGAATGTCGATGACAATCCTCAATATTTTATGCTTATTCCCAGCACCGGATTTTCTCTGGATAAGCTGGAAAAAGATTTGTTGCTCCAAGCCTTGGAAAATAGCCAGCACAACAAAACAAGGGCTGCGCAGATGTTGGGGATTACCCGCTCAAGGTTCAGATCGATGTTAAGAAAATATAATATTGAATGTTGACTTAAACTGAGCAAATATAGCCATAGTGGCAGAAATTAACCAATTATCATTAGTCCAGAATTTTTTGTTGGGATGCAGACTCGCATCATTAGTGGTTGATATCAACCACTAATATCCCGTCTCTGGGGGAGGAGATTATGCTGGCCGATTATGTGCCTGTAGTTCTTTTATTAGCAATTGGGCTGCTGATCGGCGTCTCCTCGCAACTAATTGGCAAACTGGTTCGTCCGGACAGGCCGGATCCGGAGAAACTCAGCCCGTATGAATGCGGCATTGAGCCGGAAGGAGACACCTTAAGCCCAAATGCTATCCCTTATTATATCTACGGTCTCCTGTTTTTATTGTTTGAAGTGGAGGTTTTATTCTTCTTTACCTGGGCTGCGGTTTACCAAAACATGATGTTGTTTGCTTTTATTGAGATAACTTTTTTTGCCTTCATTCTCTTTTTGGGTCTGATATATGCTTGGCTGAAGGGCGCCTTGGATTGGCGAGCCGGCTAATAAAAAAGGAGATATAACAGCTATGTCTTTGTTGATGAAAGTTGGGGTGGTGGTCGGTATCCTCATGTTGGCCATTGCCTATATTACATTGGCTGAGAGGAGAATATTAGCTTTTATGCAGTTCAGGATGGGCCCGAACCGGGTGGGTTGGGGCGGAGTTTTACAGCCTCTTGCCGATGCGGTAAAGCTCCTCTCCAAAGAGTGCATTATGCCGGAACAAGCGGATAAATGGATGTATCGGACGGCGCCGGTTGTGTCCATGGCTTTTGCTTTGGTTCCCTTTGCCGTAGTTCCCTTTGCCCAGGCCTTTTACATAACTGATATAAATATCGGTTTGTTGTTTATAATGGCGATGGGGTCGGTAGGGTTTTTGGGCACGATTATGGGCGGCTGGTCTTCGCGGAGTAAATATTCCTTCCTGGGCAGCTTGAGAGCCCTGGCGCTAATGATTAGTTTTGAGGTGCCCATGATAATGGCGATGACGGGCGTAATTATATTTTCCCGCTCGTTGAGTATGGTAAAGATCGTAGAAGCTCAAGCCCAGTATGGCTGGTTTGTTCTTTTACAACCGCTGGCTTTTGTAATCTATTTGCTGTGCGGAGTGGCGGAAACCCAGAGAATTCCCTTTGATATGCTGGAGGACGAGGGGTCTCTGGTCTGTGGATTTCATACCGAGTATAGCGGGATTAGGTTCGGACTATTCTTTATGGCCGAGTATGCCAACATGTTTATGGTTGCCATTGTTGCGACGGTGTTGTTCCTGGGCGGCTGGCAACGTCCGTTTGTATCTTGGCCGTTTTTTAATTTTTTATCGGTGATCCCTTCCATCTTTTGGTTTTCAATTAAGGTTTTAGCGCTGATGTTTCTTTACATTTGGCTTAGGGGCACCCTGCCCAGGGTCCGCTATGACCAGCTTATCTATCTGTGTTGGAAGATACTGCTCCCATTATCTCTGATAAATCTTATGCTTACTGCTTTATATATGTTATGGGGGATGAATGCCTGGACGTTTTTAGCGCTTAGTATTGGGAGCGGGTTGGCTTGGTTGTGGGTCTATGACAAGACGCAAACCCTGGCCAGATCCCCCAGTTAGGTAACTGATGTTTATTATATGCTGCACTATAATACAAAGTTGCCATCAGATGGTTAACTGTCAGGTGGTAACACCTGACAGCACCTTATAGCATTTTGTGGTGTCAGATTCAGAAAATCTGACACCTCCTAAAACCGCCAGTCAGGTCTGAGGACCTGACTGCACAAAAAAGCTATATTTATATGGTGAGTAGGTTATGAGTGAGTAGGTTATGGTGGCGTCAGGAGTTACCTCCTGACGCAAATCTTTCATGTTTGATGGCAACTTAGTATAAGTGGAGGCGGAGTTGGTTAAGGTGGCCTTTTTAATTTTAGCGGCGATCGCGGTCGCGAGCGCCGTAATGGTTGTTAGCGTTAAGAATGTTGTCCATTCCGCTTTCAGCCTGGTAGTCACCCTGTTTTCTGTGGGGTGTTTATTTATCCTGTTGCGGGCGGAGTTCTTAGCGGCCACCCAGATCCTCATATATGTAGGGTCGATAATGATCTTGATCATCTTCGCCTTAATGTTGATAGACATAAAGGAAGCTAATCGACAGCGGCGGTTTCATCACCAATCCAAATTCGTAATCGGAATTGGAATTATCCTGGTAATCGAAATTATTCTGTTCATAATTCCAAGGAGTGAATTTATTGAAAGTCCGGAAAAATTGATTGCCCGAACGGCTGAAGCCGGAGGGAATATACAAATTATCGGCCAGTCTTTATTCACTGATTTTATATTTGCATTTGAATTTGCCTCCATAATTATTCTGGTGGCGATTGTGGCTGCCATTTTCTTAGGTAAACAACCGACGTCGATTATTAAAAAATCATCAGTTATCAAGGACTCTTCGTAACCAGGATTATTCATAAATTCACGGTAAGCATTAATGATGTTATTTTAATACAAGTACTTATATAATAACGGTCAAAAAACAAAGTTTTCATACAAATTACCGAAAACTCCCGCTGTGGAAGCGACCAACGGGAGCGTATTATAAGTCCCGAATTATTCGGGTTTGAATACAAGTGCTTATATAATAACGGTTAAAAACAAAATTTTTATATAAATCACCGGAAGCTCCCGCTGTGGAAGCGACCAACTCCGAGCGTGTTTATGATCCCGAATTATTCGGGGTAAGGAGAATGTTATGGTTCCCTTATCTTGGTATTTGTCCCTTAGCGCTGTTTTATTTATCATCGGTATTGTGGGTGTGTTGGTGCGCCGGAATGTGATTGTAGTATTCATGTCGGTGGAATTGATTATGAATTCGGTGAACATTAATTTGATTGCTTTTTCCCATTATTTATCCTCCATAACGGGACAGATATTTACTATATTTGTTATTACCGTAGCGGCGGCTGAGGCGGCCCTGGGTCTGGCTTTAATTGTGGTCGTCTACCAAAACAAGGGTTCCATTAATGTAGATGAGATGAACGTCATGCGTTGGTAACCCAGAGAAATAAATTTAACGTATAGGAATTTCCTGGTTTATATGTCCAATAAAACAAGCAGATAAGTTTTTATGTGCTGTCGGGTTCTCAAACCCGACAGCCTGAATGAGTGGCAGGTTTGAGAACCTGCCACCACCTAACCTAAAAAGAGTCCGCACTGCAGGTGCGCTAAATTTTTAACAGGATCACATGATACCTTCTATTAGTTACCAATCACAACTTAGTTTTCCCGCCTTAACATTTCTAACCTTCATCCCCTTAGCGGGGGCGATTATCATTATGTTTATCCGCCAGGAGCGTAAGGATCTCATCCGGATGATAGCTCTGAGCGTAGCGGTGGTAGACCTGCTGCTGGGGTTATACCTGATTACTCTGTTACGTACTGACGGCCACTATATGCAGTTTGTGGAGAAAGTGCCTTGGATACCTAATTTAGGTGTCAGCTACCATCTGGGGGTAGACGGGATAAGTCTATTGTTAATTTTGCTTACCAGCCTGCTGGATGCCATTTCCATTCTTTCCACCTGGGACGCCATCACCAAGCGGGTCAAAGAATTTATGATTTGTATGCTAATTCTGGAGACGAGCGTAATCGGGGTATTCGTCTCCCTTGATCTGTTCCTGTTCTATGTGTTCTGGGAAGTAATGCTGGTTCCTATGTATTTCATCATTGCCATTTGGGGTGGGGAAAGAAAGTTATATTCGTCGGTAAAGTTCTTCATCTATACCTTGATCGGCAGCCTGGTAATGATCCCCGGGATATTGCTTATCTATTTTAATTATAACCAATACGCCATACAGCACAAGCTGGCAGAACTTTACACCTTCAATTTACTGAAGTTGTATCTGGTTCCCATGGCTCAGTCAGAACAGTTTTGGGTCTTTATTGCCCTATCGTTGGGCTTTGCCATCAAAGTCCCCATGGTTCCCTTCCATACCTGGCTGCCGGATGCCCATACCGACGCCCCCACTGCCGGAAGCGTCATCCTCGCCGGAGTACTGCTCAAGGTAGGGACATACGGCTTCCTGCGGATTGCAATTCCCATATTACCCCAAACTGCCCGCCAGGCGGCGCCTTACATTGCCGTTGCCGCCATTGTGGGTATTGTCTATGGGGCGAAGCTGGCCCTGTCCCAGGTAGATATGAAACGTCTAATTGCCTACTCCAGCGTGAGCCATATGGGCTTTGTGATGCTGGGCATATTTTTGTTCAATCAACGGGGCCTGGAGGGAGGAGTGTTGCAGATGATCAACCACGGCCTCTCTACCGGCGCCCTGTTTTTGATCGTCGGCTTACTCTATGAACGCCGGCATACCCGAATGATCGGCGATTTTGGCGGGTTATACCGTCAAATACCGGTATTTGGAGTATTTTATGCTATTGTTACCTTTTCTTCGGTCGGTCTGCCGGGATTAAACGGTTTTGTGGGGGAGTTTCTGATCCTGATGGGGGCGTTTGAGGTCAGTATGGTCTATGCGGGGTTTATAGGATTGGGCATCCTGCTGGGGGCCGCCTATATGCTGTGGCTCTATCAGCGGGTAATGCTGGGGAAACTGGATAACCCGGAAAACGAAAAGCTTCCCGATCTTAACAGCCGGGAATTGGCCACCTTAATCCCGATTGTGATCCTTATGTTTTGGATCGGCCTCTATCCCAGTCCGTGGCTGAAGGTCATCCGCCCGGCGGTAAAAACTTTAGTAACCCAAGCTCAGCGTCCGCTTGATCTAACCGCCAAACCCCAACCGGAACTGTTGGTAGAGAAGGCGAGCTTGAAGTATTGATTTTAAATGTATATTGAATTTTCTGTGCGTTGAGGGCAAATTAATGTTGGAGAGTATCCACTACAGTCAGCAAATAGGCATTCCTATCTTAAGCCTTATCATCTTCCTGCCCACCTTTGGCGCGGCAATTATTCTATGTATAAATGAAAATCGGGCGGGATTAATCAGAAAATTGACCTTCGTCATCAGCTTGCTGGTGTTTGCCCTGTCGCTTCTGCTGTTCACCAATTTCAGGCTCCATACCCCCAATATGCAATTTGTAGAGCATGTGGAGTGGATC
>QIEW01000400.1 GCA_003230535.1 bacterium | reverse complement strand
TGGTGCCGAGAGCCGGAGTCGAACCGGCACGGAGAAATTCCCCGCGGGATTTTAAGTCCCGTGCGTCTACCAATTCCGCCATCCCGGCAAAATATTGGAGGCGGCACCCGGATTCGAACCGGGGAATAAAGGTTTTGCAGACCTCTGCCTTACCACTTGGCTATGCCGCCTCTCCGAAAGGCTATAATAAGAATACCAAATAAAGCTTATTTTGCATACAAAACTATCTTACCAATCAAAAGGTTATGTTCATGTTGGAACAAACCACCCACTGCAACGCTCCTCAATCTATAGTTAAGCGCTCTTTTATCATTTCATTCAGGCTGTCAGGTCTGAGGACCCGACAGCACACGAAGATATATCCACTTGTTTTAATTGGTCACGAAAAGGAATTTCCTATATGCTCCAGTTAAATTACGCCGCCTTAGCTGCCTTATTCTTCTTCTGATAGGCCATTTGGTAGAGCCGGCCGTATTCTTGGGCGGAGGTCTCCCAGGAATGCTCCTCCTGCATCGCCCGGGTTACTATATCCTTCCAGATCTTCGGTTTACGGAAGGTTGCCAGAGCAGACTTGACGGTATCTACCAGCTCGGAGGCGGAATAATCCACAAATCCGAAACCGTTGCCTTGGCCGTTCTGCCGGTTAAGAGGATGGATAGTATCGGCCAACCCGCCGGTAAGGCGCACAATCGGGATAGTGCCGTATCGAAGAGAGATAAGCTGGCCTAAGCCGCAGGGTTCATATCTAGACGGCATCAGGAACATATCGGACCCGGCATAGATTAGCTGGGCTAACCGTTTGTCAAACGCAATCTCCACCCCGATTTTATTCGGGTAGCGTTTTGCTGTCTCCTGGAGGATTACATGAAATTTCTCTTCTCCCGTCCCTAAGATTACCAACTGCATTTTAAACCGCACGAGCTTCTTTATCGCTTCGGTCAGAATATCTATCCCTTTTTGGCTGGCTAGTCTTGTTACCATACCTATTAGCGGAATATCAGGCGCCGGAGGAAGATGATAATGTTTTTGCAGGTCAGCTTTATTTTGGTATTTTCCCTCTAATGATGAAACATCATAATGGTAAGCCAGTAAGGGATCATGTTTCGGATCAAGCTGGCCGTAATCTATTCCGTTAACTACGCCATATAGTTCATGTGCCCTGACCCGCAGCACCCCATCTAAGCCGCAGCCATATTCTTTGTCCTGAATTTCCTGGGCATAAGTGGGGCTTACGGTATTAACCAATGTGGAATGTAAAATACCCGCTTTCAGAAGATTTATATCGCCGTAGAACTCCAGCCATTCGGGGGTGAAATATGACCCGTCCAGACCGGTCAGGTGCATATCGTAGCGCCAAAATTTCCCCTGGTAAGCCAGATTATGAATTGTAAACAGAGTGGCGGTATCCCGAAGAAGAGGCTCATCAGCATAGAGTGTTTTTAGATAGAGGGGGATAAGCCCCGTCTGCCAGTCGTTAGCATGAATAATATCGGGAGAATAATTTAACGCTTTTAACATCTCCAGGACAGCCCGGTTGAAATACATAAACCGTTCCGCATTATCCTGATAATCACCCTGGGGCGTATTATAAAGCTCATCCCGATCATAATATTTGTCACAAGCTATCAGATACAGCGGGATATCCCCATCCCCCATTTTGGTTTCCAAAACAGAGCAGGTTTGAATTCGGTCAGAGATAGAGACCGGCAGGCTATCTATGACGACCTTTGTTTCAAAACCGCCTTGCTTTACCATCCGGTAATAGGGTAGAGCCACCCGCACCTTATACCCCAGTTTGTGGAGGGCTGTCGGCAGGGCTCCTACAACATCAGCCAACCCTCCGGTCTTGGCATAGGGAACTACTTCGGACGATAGCAGCAGAATATTACTTGGTTCATTCATGTTATATCTCCTTAAAATACTTTGGTTGCCTTAATATTGGGCCTCCCGCATAAACTGGGCCGCCTCCTCCGGAGGAGTAGGGTTAATGTAAAAACCAGTGCCCCACTCAAACCCAGCTACTTTGGTCAGCTTGGGAATAATTTCTATGTGCCAGTGATAATAATCGTCATTATCCTGATGAATAACGGAGTTATGCAAGAGATAGTTATAGGGTGGAGTGCGCAGCACTGCATCCAACCTGCGCAAGGTATCCCGTAGGATTTCGGACAACAGCTCAAAATCCTCTTTTTGTGAGTGTTCAAACCGGGCACAGTGCGCTTTAGGCAGAATCCAGGTTTCAAAGGGGAAGCGCGGCGTAAAGGGAGCCAAACATAAAAACGAGCGGTTTTCACTAATGATCCTAACGCCGGCAGCCAGCTCCTGATGGATGATATCGCAAAATACACACCGCTCCTTATACAAATAATATCGCTTGGAGCCTTCAATTTCTTCTAATACACGTTTAGGTACAACAGGCAAAGCAATCAGTTGAGAATGAGTATGCTCCAGGGAAGCCCCGGCAGCAACCCCCTGGTTTTTAAAAAGCAGGATATACCTGAAACGTTTGTCCTTCTTGAGATCGAGAATTCTATCCCGGCAAGCCCATAAGACGTCCTCGAACTGTTTTTCACTCAGGCTGGCAATATTCTGGCAATGCTTTGGCGTTTCAATAATCACCTCATGAGCCCCGATGCCGTTCATCCGATCGAACATCCCTTCCCCACGCCGGTTTAATTCTCCCTCAATTTGGAGGGCCGGGAACTTATTCGGGACCACTCTTAACCTCCAGCCCGGCGAATTAGGCTTTGTTCCATCCTTACGGTAAGCCAGAACCTCAGGGGGTGTTTTATCCTCATTTCCTTCGCAAAAAGGACAAAACCCGCCCTTTCCGGCGGTCTCTTCCTTGGCAGGAATAAGGTCGGTGGGGCGCTTGGCCCTCTCAGTAGATATAATTACCCATCGGCCAATAATAGGATCTTTTCGTAGTTCAGGCATGTAATAGGCTTCCTCTCCTGTTTTTATTATGAATCTGATATCTTTTCAGCAGGGTTAACCGCGAGTTTCATAAATAAATAGGGATAGCAGATTATTAATTATAATAAGTCAAGGCTGCTTTCTCAAGGTTCCTTGATCCGGACCTCAACCCAATCTATTCTATAGATAAATGTATGCCGACTATATTTATGTTTATTTTAGAAACTCATGGTGTAGCCGCCGGAAGCTTCTTTTCAACTTCTGTTTTATGACTTTCTTCAGCACATCCGCCACAACTCTGATGGTTAACCTGCTCTTCAGATGTGGGTCTGACAGCTACTCTCACCACTACGATAGCATTGAGGCCCAAAATCAGTCCCGCCATCATGATGCCTAATATCCGGTTTTCGTTTTCGGTCGGCCCTCCCTGTCCTCTGCCAAAGGGTCTTAAGAGCCATAATATCCAGCAGCCCCCCACCGAGAGCATAATTGCCACCAGCCCATATATCAACATCCCTATAATGTGGGTGGAGTTCCGAGCTACCAAATAACCTAGTAGTTCCATTACTCTATCACCTCCTTACAAAATCTTTAGGCAAATATTTTAATTGTACATATTTTAATTCAAGTTAGCACACCGACGGTGCGGACTTTGTGCAGTCAGGTCCTCAGACCTGACTGCGGTTTCTTAGGTGGTGGCATGTTCAGGAAACCTGCCACTCACTCAGGCTGTCGGGTTTGAGAACCCGACAGCACATAAAAACTTATCTGCTTGTTTTATTGGACCTAAAAAAGGAAATTCCTATACTATCAAGTTAGCACACCTGCTGTTGTAATGTTATTTAAAAAACGCAGTACTAAGTTCGCTGGGCGATTAGTTTTAGTTTCTTCTTAACCAGTTCCAAACGCTCCTCCAACAATCCTATCACTCCGCTTTCTTCCGGAAATTCCTCAGCCTCTTCTTTGACAGAAGAGTTCTCGGCCATCTTTACATCTTCGGAGGTCGGTTTATGCCCCTCTTCCCCATAAGGACGCCTATCTTCTGCTAACCGTGCAGATTTAAGCTGTGCCGAAAGAGATTTTTGCTCCCAGGTCAGCTCAGAAACTATTCTCCGCCTTAGTCGATCCATTTGGTATCTGCCCATCCTACTAGAACTCTATTTTATAAATACAGTTAAATAGGTAACATTGTTCAAGAAACGCTATATTAAATTGCCACTAAAAGTACCATTACTCCCAGGATAAGTAAAATAATTAATAATTTCCCCAACCAGCCGTGAGGTAGACTCCCACCGATATTTACATTGGATCTCATCGTTCCTCCAAGCTGTGTGGCAGTCCCCGCCAATCCGTTATGCAGCAGGTATGCCCCGGCGCCCGTAAGCGGATTATAGATTACATAGCCTTTCCCCTGCCATTCACCGTCTGCGGTAGTCCGGCCGGATGGGATAATAACCTCCCATCCGGCGGAAAAAGCCTTTTGTATGTCTTGCTTTATGTCTGGGGTCAGATTAAATTCGGAGCTGGATAATGATGATTTGTCCGGAGATAAATGTTTAATCTCCATGTCTTGCAAACCTTGCCCTTCAGCTTTAGCCAAAAGTAAAGCTTTAGCAGCTGATATACCTTCCTCTGCGCCGGCCAGGCTCTCAAGCTGTCGCTGCTCCTGAATGGAACCATAAAGCCCCTGCCACAGCAGAAACCTTCTGTTTGATCGGTTGTTATCCCTGTCTTGACTGGAAACAGAAGCCAGGTTAAAACACTGAGCGCCAACATCCATCTCAACTCCGGAGAGGTCAAATGAGATGGGTTGATTGAAAAGATACTCAATCGCGGCCGATTGAGCTGCCATGCTTTCCCCCAGCATTGGTATGGCATATACGCCGGTAGCCGAGGCTAAGGCTTTCGAATTGTCTCCCTGTTTCTTTTGATAAGCTAACGTTACGTCAGCGAGTGGTCCAAGCTGGAGGTTATCTCTTATCAGGCTAAGCAGATAGGCCCGAAGTTTCCCCGCTATGTTCCAGCCGGTCTCTTTTTTAAATTCTACGGAAGGCGCCCCGCTGGAGTAGCCCACCGCCAGCCCGACCGCCGCCTGAGTTCCTCCGTAAATTGTGTGATCGACCGCCGGGAGCCCCAATGTGGGCCCCAAAAACTCCAGATGCAGGTTAAGCTTAGCGCCTAAGGCTACCGGTTCGCTATGGACTATCGCCGTATCGCCCAGCATAATGACGGTCTTCATCCGGAACAGATACCCCGGAAGAGGGCTTTCATTAGATTTCCCAAGCGCTTCCAGCAACTTCACCTCCTTAGAAGATACCGGGAGGGAAAGAAGGTAGAGAGGTTCAGCCCCTGCCTCCAGCAAACTAAATTCAGCTAACCCAATTTCCTCCGCTCTCTCCTCGCGTTTTAGAGAGAGACTTACTCGGTAGCTATATTCCGGGGGTAATTGGTCGGCCTCCCAGATTATGTTCTTTGTGGGAGAAGCTGCCGACGCTTTATTTGCAATCCTTTTGGGCGACTGATCTTCAATCTCTTCCTTAGAGCCCATCTCCCACTGTGGGGGATTAATTCCGAATAGCCGGGAGAAGAACTGTTCCTCATCGGGTGAGAAGGGAGTAATTCCCGACTCTGCCAGTTCCTGGTTGTAAATTGTAAAGCCAGGGTCAACATCTACCCAGTTGTTATCTAAATAAGCCCTGACCCATACTCTACCCAGCAGGCCATCCTGATAAGGTATGCCGCCTGATAAAATAAGCTTTTCTGCCGCAGGGGAAGAGCTTACTCCCAACTGAGAGGCTAACTCCTCCGGCGTAAGCCTCATATTCCCGTAAACATAGCGGGCCGGTATCTCACTCTCCCTAAGTAAAGCCAAAACAAGCGCAGCCCGATCAAAGTCGGTGCCGGAACGATCCTGTAAGCAGCGAACAGCGGATTTGGTAGCCCCGAATAGAGGCAGATAACGAATATTTTGAGCAACCCAGCGGCTGATGGCTTTGGGATTCCCGGCCAATTTATCCCCTTGGGGGATAATGTCCAGCAAATTAAAACCCTCTGACAGAGAAACCATATCCTGCGGTTGGGGGCTCTCGGGAAGAGGCTCGAGTTCAGGGTTGATTGTTTTAATCGGTGTTAACTGTAATGCCTGGACCGGCAGACCGGTGAGTGACTTATGCTGGGTGCGCCGCAGTTGGGAGAGAAGTTTTCGAAGCTGATTCGGATTTTGGCTGCTTATGGCCGCTTCCAGGCGAGCCAAATCCCGTTCAAAATCAGCAGCCATTTCGTCATAACGGTTTAAGGCCAGCTCCTGTAGATCGTTATCTGAAATGATCTCCGAGAGAGAGGCCCTCGAGGAAGTCATGGCTTGCCGCAGACGAGGAACAAGTTCGTCTAACTTGCGGGTTGTCTCCTCAAGAGCTATCGCTTCTCCTGTTTGTGGGTCCAACACCTGGAGATATAGCTGATCTAACACCTCCTCAAACTGAACCGTCAACTCAGAAAGCTTTTGACCGGTTCCCCTGGCCGCCCAGGTGGAAACAGGAACAAAAAGCATAACTCCTAATAAAAACCATAGCATACTTTTTAGTCGCATAACCCTATCCCCTCTAATCCTTAAAATTTTTCCTCCGCCATCCAACTGATGTAAAACATGACCTTTTTATTTAAAAAATGTTTTGTAGACAAACTGATTGATTAGGAACAAAGAAAAGGAGTGGTAGTAAATAATCTTACGGAACCAAATCCGCCATCTTGAATGAACTCTTCAACTATCCCTAAAGATATTTTATATAACTATTTATTCCGAAAAACTATACAAACTACTAACATTATAGAATCTTTTGTATTATAGCTCAATAAATTAGCGTACCTGCCGGTGCGGACTTTTCAGGTGGTGGCAGGTTCTCAACTGCCACTCGTTCAGACTGTCGGGTCTGAGGACCCGACAGCACATGGAGCTATATCTGCTTGTTTTGTTGGACATAAAAAAGGAAATTCCTCTACGCTCAAGTTACTGTGCCAGATCTCTGCCTGTATCAGTCCTAATGTCTAAAATGCCGGATTCCGGTAAACACCATAGCTAGTCCGTGCTCGTCGGCCGCCTGGATTACCTCGCCGTCTCTTACTGATCCGCCTGGCTGGATGACGGCTGAAACGCCGGCCTCAGCGGCTGTATCTACACCATCCCGGAAGGGAAAGAAAGCATCCGAGGCCACCACTGTACCGTTAAGCGGTTGCCGCGCTTTCATTACCGCCAGCTTAGTAGAATCCACCCTGCTCATCTGTCCGGCTCCAATACCGATAGTTTGATCATGAGTGGTAAACACAATGGTATTTGATTTTATGTGCTTGACCACTTTCCAGGCAAACTCCAACGCCTGGCGTTCCTCGGGAGTAGGCTGGCGTTTGGTGACCGTCCGGCAGCGATTCCAGTCCAAAGATACCATATCCTGATCCTGGATTAGCAAGCCGCCGCTGACCCGTTTTATATCCCAGCCAATCTTTGCCCGAGCCTGCGAAAGATTCCCCACCTCCAGGAGCCTCAGATTAGGTTTGCTGCGGAAAACCTCCCTGGCATCGGCAGCAAAATCAGGAGCTATTACGGCCTCCACAAAGGTAGAGATAATCTCTGCGGCTGTTTCCTTATCCACCGTGCGGTTAAAGGCCAGGACGCTGCCGAAGGCCGATACCGGATCGGTCTCCCTGGCTTTTCTGTATGCCTCAGCAAGCGTCTGAGCTATGGCCACCCCGCAGGGATTGGTATGCTTTATTACTACAGATACCGGCGCCTCGAAATCGGCGGCACAACTGAAAGCCGCTTCCAGGTCAATAAGATTATTGAATGAAAGTTCCTTTCCTTGGAGCTGCTTAGCTCCGGCTACCCCGATATTTAGCGCTCCCTGTTCCCCATAAAAGGCGGCCCTTTGATGGGGGTTCTCCCCATATCGTAAATCCTGAATCTTCTCTAACCCGATCCAGATTTTTCGGGGGAAAACTTCCTGCTGTTTGGCAAACTGTCCATCTACAAGACTTACATCAGCCAAATAGCCGCTGATGGCTCTATCATAGGCAGCCGTATGTAAAAAAACTTTACGGGCCAGAGCAAACCTGGTCTCCAAGGATAATCCCCCCCCGTTGGTTTTTAATTCCTCCAGCACCGGGCCATAATCGCCTGGGTCCACTACCGCCGCTACATCATTAAAATTTTTAGCCGCCGCCCGTAATATGGATGGCCCGCCAATATCAATGTTTTCTATGGCTTGCCCGAAGGCGACGTCCGGGCGGGAGACTGTCTTCTCGAAAGGATAGAGGTTTACCGCCGCCAGGTCGATGGTGGGAAGACCTTGGGAGCGCAATTGTTCTAAGTGCTCCGGCTTATCCCTGCGCGCCAGCAGGCCTCCGAAAATCCCTGGATGCAGGGTTTTTACCCGACCATTCAATATTTCAGGGAAGCCGGTAATCGAAGCCACCGGCTGAGTAGCCACCCCTTGTTCTTTTAACAGTCGGCCGGTTCCTCCGGTAGAGACAATCTCCGTCCCCAAATCTGCCAACCCCTGAGCAAACTCCACCACGCCGGTTTTATCGGATACGCTGATTAATGCCCGCTGAATTTTACCCATACCTCCCCCTTAACCCGAATATTCGGGATCATAAACACGCTCCCGTTGGTCGCTTCCACAGCGAGAGTTTTCAGTGATTTATATGAGCCATTTTGTTTTTTGGCCGTTATTTCGTAAGCAGCTGTATTCAAATAACAGCATCAATATTTGCCTTGGATTTATGAATAATCCGGGTTAAATATTAAGCAGATAAGTAATATAAGCAAACGCATTGGAGATGATAACAGATGCTGTGCCAAATTGCAAAGAATTTACCCCCCCAAATCCACCGTCTATTTTGGATAGAAGGATTTTAGTGCGTTTTGCTGAGAAAATTTTCGTATTTTCGAGGGGCAAAATGACACTTGGGTCCACTTTTGCCTCTCATGGGCCGCAAAGTGTGTCTACGGTCCGTTTTTAGACATGGCTCCGCCTTTTCTCCTTTTGCCGCTGTAATAAAAAATAAGCCGGTTTCTCCTTTTATCCCGATGGTTCCGGCGCTAAACGGGCAATCCTGGATCGAATCTCGACCAGCCAATCAAAACTCGGATGATTCTTAGCTTAAACGAATAACGTTCCAATTCACGCCGCTTTTTCCGAGATAAACCATGATTCTCTATCCGACGTAACAGGCGACCGAAACCATCATCTTTATCAACCACCTCCAAATCATCCATACAATCGCCGCCTGCCAGATTCAGCAGGATAAAAGAGATCGCCATCTGGGGATCGGTCCATCCCTGACAATCCTTTCGACCCGGCAAGTTTTTCTCTATAGACTTCCCAAGCCCTATCGCCTGGGATAAATCCAAGTAAGCCGGAAGGCCAGCCAGAGAAGTCATGCCTGTGTTATTTTTTTCTTGCTCGTACTGGTAAGGAAGAACGCCTTGTGTCATAATGCTTTTGCCTCGTTGGTGTTTGATCTTGGTGATACTTTGTGTCGGGAAAATACATTCTATCATATTGTATTTTCAATGCCAACGAGCTTTTTTGCTTTTTTTTGTTGGTGGATTTAGGCTTCTTGCAGGACCAAACTATAGACTATTTCACATGACTTGATACTAAATATTTGACATGTCCACCTTAGCTATTGTAGAATCTTGCGTAAAGTTCAGGAATAGTTATGAGGGGTATGGGTATGTCTTTTCAGGGCAAGGAATTTACTTCTGAGATGAAGAAAATGGTCGTTAA
>QIEW01000425.1 GCA_003230535.1 bacterium | reverse complement strand
CGCCGGCATTTTCACCCGGACCCTGAACGACACACGGACCTGTGGTAGGCAACTCCTTCAGGTATGGCCGGGAACTCTTGTAGCTGCAATGTTCAGACCACATCACCGAAAACAGTCCCAGCTCGGTAAACTTAGGCTCCCGACCTAAGATACCCACTATCCGCCGGTATTCCTCCGGCGTCAGACCATGCTGCGCAATCAGCTCAGGCGTGATTTGCGGTTCTATGTTAGACATATGTTAACCAGGGTTATTTACAAAACAGCTTTAGGTAAACGCTCGCGGATGGCGTTACGTATCCAGCCGCGGGTTAAATCCGCCTTATCATTTTTCATACAAAATTTTCCCTTCCCGCACTGCTGTGGTAACAAATGCGTTTGGCACATCACTCCACGCTTCTACCTCTTCCGGTGTGTAGACAACAATATCCTTGGAGGGGAGAATAGCCGTTAAACCGCGGCGGCGGATTGGCGCAGAACGGCGATACCGGGGCACTGAACTCCGCTGGATGACCAACAGATCAACGTCGCTATCCGGATGGCTGTCGCCGCGAGCACGCCTCCCGAACAAGATAATGCGTTCGGGGCGACCAGCCTCTACTATCCGGCGCACCAACTCCTGCAAGCGTTCCTTGGTAGCAATGTCCCTATCCATTTCCCATCTTCTTTATTAGCATAAAACCTTCCCGGATTTTTTGATTTCGCCAAGTAATGTTTCCGGTTCCGCAGATTGGAAATCTTCCGTGGAGTATCCTAACGGTTCTATTATTGACAAATAGTTAGCAAACACTCTGGCCAATTCTTCCTGAATGTCCAGCATCTTCTTGCCTCTAAATGAAGGGGAGATAATAGCCAAATCTATATCGGAATGGTCATGGGGATGACCCTTTGCATAAGAGCCATACAAGATAATTTTGTCTACCACTATTTTATTTTTCTCAAGCTCCCCGGCCAGGGTTTTTGCTATTTTTCTGATTTCGGCGGTAGTGAATTTTGCTTTAACCATTTAGTTATTCCCTTTGTTTGTTGTAGCACATTCTCCGCCACTTCTTGGCTAAACTCCTTTGAGAGCTTCCCAAAATCCTCAGGGTATCTTGTGGGAACACTCTGAAGATTTATCCTATTGACAAATGCTTGATAACCTTCCGGTAACTTTATGTTGCCTAATTCTATAAGTCGATTGAGATTATGGGTATATGGAGGCAATTTCTGGAACATCTCCGCCAGTATAGCCTTAAAGGTCTTCTCCAAAGCCAGATGACACATAAAGACTACATAAATATAACGCCTATCTTTATATAAGGTCTCCGCTGTTTTTAAATCATAAGCTGCTGATAGTAACCAATTATTGGTAGCTTTTTTCACTGATCTTCCCAATGCTTGCTGATCTTGAGTTATAGGGGCGTCCAATTGAACGCCCCTACCATTGCAGCTATTCCGGTAACTGGAGTATGTTAACCGTATTCCGGCGTGGTTACTTCCTTCTGTGTCTCCGCGGGCAACTCATCCTACCTGCCGAGCCGGAGCCGCTTGCCGCCGGAGACTGTCCATCTCCCGCTGGCGGGGGTAGTGTGGAAAACCAATACAAAGACGCACTGCTTTTCTGAGTGGTCCAACCTGCTCCACCGGTTCCTTCGCCCTCAGCCTCAATGTCCGCCCCATAGTTCTGGCCGTACTCCAACAGTCCCGGGGGAACATTGTAGGTATAAGATGGTTGACCGCTTGGGAAATCCACAGACAGATTAGCCCCGAAAGTCCCCTCTGCCTCTATCCCTAGCGCATATTCCCAGACCGGGCCACCACCTACCGCATTCCATTCAAAAGTAGTATTATTTGGATCTAACACATCCCCTGGCATATGGTTGGTAAACACCGGATAATCCGGGAACTCCCCACCTAAGACGGCATTGATAGTTTGGTGAGAACCGTCTCTATATTTTATTACAAACTGATAGGTGCCGTCAGGAAATCTGGCCAGCACTTCATCTAACCCACCATCTATCCATATCTCATACCCAGAATAAAAACCTCCCTGCGATAATCTTTCCCGTAAGAGCATGGCTGGCCCCAGGGGGTGATGTAGTACCACTGTGTCAATATTCTGTCCTTCAACCTCAATTTCCATTCCAGCAGCACGCTGTAAGCCGTTTACGTGTTTTGGACCATCATGGCACAGAGCCTGACATCTTTCGAATTCCAGCTCCACATGAGCCAAATTCGCCTGAGCATAAACTGAATTGGCTGAGAGCATGCTTAATGAAACAAACAATCCGATCACTACTAACCACCCACAACTCCTTACCTTCCTCATGGCTTCCTCCTGGTTAAAATTTACGGATATATTCCTGTTCGGGGAGCTTAAGCTCCCACCTGTCTCAAACCTACTGCTTCCTCTGTAATCCATTCATAGGCATTCCCCTTTTGATGGCCGGTCAGACTTCCTCCTTCCTGGATGGGGAGGCCATTTGGATAAGAGAACTGAAAATGCCCCTTCCATCTTCAACACATTCTCCCCCACCTCTTGGCTAAACTCCTTTGAGACTTTCATGTAGGTTGGGTTGAGGTACGAAAACGAAACCCAACCATTATCGCTGATGATAATAGATTGTGTTGCTATTTCGTTTACCTTACCTTCGATAATTTGGCTTCGTATAAGCCGCTTTTACACCCCTTAATCATTAATTGCCAAATGGTATTTATCATGATATGGTTTTTATATGAGGGAAGACCAAAGGAAATTTCTTTCAGACAAACTGGGCAACCTAGGCAATTTCGCCATAGGCGCTTTGGTGTTTGGTCAATTCCTATCAAAAGAGTCCTTTGCTCTGGATGTGTTTGCTTTGGGCATACTTTTCTGTTTGACTTGTTACACTTTAGGATATATCATTTTAAGAGGAGGTGAATAAAGATGCACCCACTATCATGGTTTTTTCTTACCTTGACGACTCTTGTCATTATCTTTACCGCCCCTATTATCTATAAAGACTACAGAAAGCGCCATCATAAATGATGTCTCATGACATTCATGCCTCTGCTCCCTTCTTTTACCTGGTAAATCCAGGCCGACCAATTTTTGCCCAATGAATTGGGCGACTACAATTATTGCTCCGGCACAGCCGCCCTAATTACCGACTCAAAAAGCAGCCGGCCATCGCCGGAGCTAGCTCCCGACAAGCCTAAGATTGCTTCACTACAGCGTTCAGGGTGGGGCATCATCCCCAGGACATTGCCCCGCTCATTGCAGATACCGGCGATGTTCTCCAAGGCGCCGTTAGGATTAGCCTCCGGGGTTATCTCCCCTTGGGGGGTACAGTAGCGTAATACCACTTGGTTATGAGCCTTAAGTCTGCCCAGAGCAGCCTCATCAGCATAGTAATTGCCTTCCATATGGGCGATGGGGATGGAGAGAACTTGCCCGGGACGGCAGCTTTTGGTGTAAGGCGTCTCTACATTTTCCACCCGGACATAAACCTCCCGACAGATGAACCGCAAGCTGCGGTTATAACGCATCGCCCCCGGCAGGAGGCCCAACTCAAGCAGGATCTGGAAGCCGTTGCAAATTCCCAATACCAGCCCGCCGCCGCCGGCATATTCGGGGAGTTGGCGCAAGATGGGCGAGAATTGGGCGATCGCTCCCGCTCTCAGATAATCGCCGTAGGAAAATCCCCCAGGGAGAATGATGCAGCTATAATCATCCAGGCGGCATGCCTGCTTGTGCCATAAGAAATCACATGGCTGTCCCAACACATGCGCCAGCACATGGTAGCAGTCATGGTCGCAATTGGAGCCGGGAAAAACCACTATTCCAAATTTCATCTTCTCTGTTCTATCAAAATAGAAGTTTAATTGCGATAAATTTAATGCCGTTAAGGAGCTTCTTGAAAACAGATTGGATGTTAATCCACGACAATGTTAGATAGGGTGCGCCTCACGCCGGAGATGGGATAAACGGAGCTATTTAGGAACTCTGACAGGGACTTAATGTCGGGCACCTTCAGTTGAACGATAATGTCATAGGGTCCCGATACACAATGCGCTTCTACTACTTCAGAGTATTTCTTTAATTCCTGCGTAATTTTCCAGGTCTCCGTCTGCTCGGCCTCGATAAAAATGTAGACAAATGTCTCCATCCATCCTCCTCACATATTTTTTAGCCACAGAACTACATTCTAAGTTAACTCTGTTAAATTACCATATTTTTTGGTGTAGATGGAAGTATAAAAACTAAAGACCGGTTACTTTACTATTGATATCAAGTAAGTAAATAATTATCGTTTGCTATAAAATGTTTGAATCTCACAGGGAAAAAAGGTAAACTGAACCGGAGTATTGGCATAAACACAAATTTTGGCAGCGAGAGGAAATTCCCAAACCTTATAACTGTGGAGTTAATAAAGATATGATAGACATAAATCGTTTTACTGAGAAGGCTCAGGCCGCATTAGGCGGCGCCCAGAGTTTAGCGCGACAAAGAAACCACCAGCAAGTCGATGCGGAACATCTCATGCTGGCGTTGTTGAATCAACCTGAAGGACTTATTCCAAAAGTGCTCGACAAGATAGACGCTTCCCTTAAGGAGAAGCTCGGCCGCCGTTTACAAGAGGCGTTGGAAAGATTTCCCAAAGTCATCGGAAGTGGAGCGTCTTCTACTGTTTATATTGCCAATCGCCTGAACCAACAACTTCTTAAAGCTGACGACGAAGCTAAAAAGCTTAGTGATGAATACATCAGTGGGGAACATCTGGTATTGGCCATGCTGGACGGGGATCGAACCGATCCGCTGGGACAGCTCCTGCGGCAATTGGGGCTGACCCGTAACGCATTTTTGTCCGCTTTGGCTAAGGTTCGGGGAACCCAGCGGATTACTTCCCCTAATCCGGAACAGACGTACCAAGCGCTGGAGCGCTATGGCCGGGACCTGACGGCCGCCGCGGATGCCGGAAAGCTGGACCCGGTAATCGGGCGGGATGAGGAGATCCGGCGGGTGGTGCAAGTTCTTTCCCGCCGCACCAAGAACAATCCGGTATTGATCGGGGAGCCGGGCGTAGGCAAAACAGCCATTGTAGAGGGCCTGGCCCAGCGTATTGTGCGGGGGGATGTGCCGGAGGGACTAAAAGATAAAAAGATTAACGCCCTGGACATGGGGGCGCTGGTGGCGGGAGCCAAGTTCAGGGGTGAATTTGAGGAACGGCTGAAGGCGGTGCTCAAGGAGGTTCAGGAATCCAACGGCAAGATTATTATGTTCATTGATGAGCTTCATAATGTAGTGGGAGCAGGACGCGCCGAAGGGTCGATGGATGCCGGTAATTTGCTGAAACCAATGTTGGCCAGGGGAGAACTTCATTGTATTGGAGCAACTACTATTAATGAGTATCGTAAATACCTGGAGAAGGATGCCGCCCTGGAGCGGCGTTTCCAACCGATTATGACGGATCAGCCGTCCGTGGAAGATACCATCTCCATTCTGCGGGGCCTGCGGGAACGCTACGAGGTACATCACGGCATCCGAATAAAAGATACCGCATTGGTGGCGGCGGCGGCGCTTTCTCACCGTTACATCTCAGACCGCTTCCTGCCGGATAAGGCCATAGATTTGATGGATGAGGCGGGCGCGCGTCTACGGACTGAAATTGACAGTATGCCGGCCGAGTTGGATGAAATCATGCGCCGCATTATGCAACTTGAAATCGAGCGCCAGGCATTGAAAAAAGAAAAGGACCTGGAATCTCAACACCGGTTGGAACTTCTGGAAAATGAACTGGAAGAATTGAAAGCCCGGGAAGCAACTCTTAAAACACAATGGCAAAAGGAAAAAGAAGAGATATCCCAACTGCGTAAGGCCAAAGAAGAAATGGAGGCCATAAAGTATCAGATTGAGCAGGCCGAACGGAACTATGAACTGGAGCGTCTGGCCCAGCTAAAATATGGGAAGCTGCTCCCGTTGGAGCAGAAGCTAAAGGAGGCGGAAGAGCGGCAGGCAAAAGGCGACGCTAAGCAATTGCTTAAGGAAGAGGTGGACGAGGACGATATTGCCGAGGTGGTCAGCCGCTGGACCGGTATTCCGGTAAGCAAATTGATGGAGGGCGAGAAAGAGAAACTCCTGCATCTGGAGGAGCATCTGCATAAGCGGGTAGTAGGTCAGGATGAGGCGGTAACGGCGGTATCGGCAGCGGTTATCCGCTCCCGGGCGGGTTTAAAAAACCCTGAGAGGCCCATTGGCAGCTTTATCTTTATGGGGCCGACCGGCGTAGGCAAAACGGAATTGGCCCGGGCATTGGCTGAGTTCTTGTTTGATGACGAGCAGGCGATGGTCAGGATAGACATGTCCGAGTATATGGAGAGACATACTGTCGCGCGGCTGATTGGCGCGCCTCCCGGTTATGTGGGTTATGAGGAGGGCGGGCAACTCACAGAAGCTGTGCGGCGTAAACCCTATTCCGCGGTACTGTTTGACGAGATAGAGAAGGCTCACCAGGAAGTGTTCAACGTCCTGCTTCAGGTACTCGATGACGGGCGTCTCACTGACTCGCACGGCCGGACGGTGGACTTTAAAAATACAGTGCTGATCATGACCTCCAACGTCGGCAGCCAGTATATATTAGGCTACCGGGAGACAGGCCCCAAGGCTTATCAACAGATGAAAGATGCGGTCCTCACAGCCTTACGGCAGCATTTTAGGCCCGAGTTCCTAAACCGGATCGACGACCTGGTAGTGTTCCATAGCCTTACCCAGGAGCAACTCCGGCAGATTGTGGACATCCAGCTTGAGCGGCTCTCTCAACGTCTGGCTGAGCGGAAAATTACCATGGAACTAACCCCGGAAGCCAAAAAGTTCCTGGTCACCGTCGGCTACGATCCTTCCTATGGCGCCCGGCCGCTCCGCCGCGCCATCCAAAACTATGTGGAAACCCCTTTAGGAAGACACCTAATCAGCGGCGAGGTCAAGGATGGGGACAAAGTCGAGGTAACACCGGATGCTAGGGGCAAAGAGCTGCT
>QIEW01000090.1 GCA_003230535.1 bacterium | reverse complement strand
ACAATTGGTTTATCCTCCGCGCTCTCTGTGTCCTCCGCGGTTAATAATTTATGGTTTTTGTAGATTGTCAATCCTTGCGTAAGGTGAGTTAGGATATAAAGATTTCAGAAGATAGCCAATAGAGCGCCGCACAGTTTAGTTAAGGTAGTCACTCTATTGGCATCTGCGGGAATTATTTTGGGGAAATGAGTAAAAAGGGGGTGTCATCCTTCACCTATCAGATCATCTAACCCGTCCCTCCAGCCACAGGATTACAGCCCCGTCTTTATCCCTCGCCTTTATAAGGGGGCATGGTTTGATCAAATTCCCCTATTTCGGGGAATTTTGAAAGACGAGTAGTGATATCATCAATAATATCATAAAGCCGTTTTTTAGTCCCAAAGGATTCTGCAACGACAACCAACGCGGGTTTGTTGGAAGATGCCCGGACTAACCCCCAGCTATTATCCTCAAAAACAACCCGAATACCATTTACGCTAATCAACTCCTTGATTTTAAATCCTGCAACCAAATTTCCTTTATCATGGTCCTCTACATATGATTTAAGAACAGCCTTTACCACGTCATATTTTTTCTGATCATCACAATAAGGCGACATTGTCGGAGACTGAAAACTTTTAGGGAGAGTGGAGAGCAATTCAGAAACAGATTTGTCATATTTAGACATAATTCGGCAAAATTGAACAGCAGCCAGGCAAGCATCGTCATAACCGCGTCCAATCGGGCTATTAAAAAACATATGTCCACTTCTCTCAAAACCGGCCAAAGCATTTAATTCCTGCACTTTTGATTTGATATAAGAGTGACCCGTTTTCCAAAGCACAATATTTGCATTACCTGCCTTTAGTATTTCATCGGTGAGAAATTGTCCGGTGGTTTTAACATCGACAACAAAAGTGGAACCTGGATACTGTTTGATAAGGTCTCGAGCGATAATAAGACCAACCTTATCGCTGAATACCTCTTCACCCTTTTCATCAACGACTCCTAAACGATCGCCATCTCCATCGATTCCTATGCCAATATCAGCTTTTTCTTCTCTTACACATTTTCCTATAGATTCGAGAAATCCAATGTCCTCTGGATTTGGGTTGAAATTCGGGAAATCCCAATCCAGATTAGTATTCAACTCTACCACTTCGAAACCCGCCCTCCTCATAATTTCGGGCGCGATAATACCAGCGGTTCCATTGCCTGTGGCAACAACAATCTTTAGTTTCTTTTGAAGATGGATGTTTTTATCTACATCATCAATATATTTCCCGATCATGCCCTCTTTGGTGGTATAGCTTCCTCTCCCCTCCAAATATTCACCAGAGTTAACAATATCTTTGAACCTTTTTATGCCCTCCGGGCCAAAGGTTCTTGATAAATCGAAACCCAGCTTAATTCCGGTCCAGCCATTTTCATTATGACTGGCGGTGATCATCGCACATCCCTTCACATTTAAAACATGTTGTGCAAAATAAACCATAGGACTTAAAGACAAACCTATATCGATTACATTCATGCCTGCTGATAACAATCCAATAACAAAGGCATTTTTAACATTCTCTGAGTATTTCCGGTAATCAAAACCTACAACCACCTCAGATATATTATATTCTTTTTGCAGCTGGGTCCCAAAAGCTTTGCCTAAGACAACAATTCCTTGATAATTCAATTCCTTATCAATCATCCAGCGCACATCGTACTCTCTAAACCCATTAGCATTGATTAATGGAACTTGAAAATACTCCATGGACTTTTCCGGAACTGACTGAAAAATATCATTTCCAGCGCGTGACATTTGTTTACTCATAATACAAACCCCATTAATAGAGAACCTTTTTTCATTTAAACCCTGTTTTGTTGGGAAGGCGTTGATACATTGAAAATTAGTTTAAAGCCGGTATGGTTTACTAAAGGAGTCGTTCAGAAATAGCCTGAACATTTTGACATCCCACTGCCGTTTCTTTATGTACATCCAGCACGCAGGCCCTATCTGCTACAATTTCCATGTCTTAACCCTCCTTTAATAGTAAGCTAGGTTGATGCAGCTCTTTGTTACATCTATACGATATCTGAGGGCCTTATTCAACCATATTTTCATCCCCCTTGGCGCTGACTTCGTCAGCATGGATGTTTCATAAGTATATCCGAGGCTCTCCCTCCGATAAGGTGTACAATCTTACATGGCAATCCTCTTTTTCTATCAAAATAGGCATTTAAGGCGGGAGTATACTCTATTCCGGCTAGGTTGTCAAGGCAATAGCAACCCCCAAATCCCCCGTCTATTTTGAGCAGAGGTATTTTGAGAGCATTTCGGGGCTTTTGTGAGGGTTATGGGAGACCCCTTATTCCATTTGTTTTTAAATCACCAACGAGGTTTATTTATTTTTTGACGGTGAATCTTGGAAGAACGATGCACTAAGTAGAGCGTTTTATTAAAATATCAACTTTGTAGTTCCTGCCTTCCCATTCCTTCTTGTTAAGCCAGAAAAAGGTAAATCTTATCGGCGCTCGCTGCCATTTAGCAATTTCGATGTCTACAAAGTAGATGCCCAGTCCGCTGTGGGCGGCCTTTGTATTATTGACGTCTTGCCATTCGGTTGCCGTCCAGCGGAGCAGATAGGGCGCCGGTGACAGAATACGCAATATTTGTCCCGGTTTGACCTGCCTGACCTGGCGGATAGGTTTCCAAATCTCCAGGTCTTTCCGGCCCCATAGGGTGAGGTAACGATCCGCTACGGTGGGGATAGTATCAAATACCCGCCCATCCGCTACCGAACGCAGCAGTTTTATATATTCGGCATGCGCCCACATCAGGGGCATGGCAGAGCCAGCCGGTCGTCCAAGGCGCATCCGGCATTCCGGCCGATCAGCCTCGTCCCACACCTGTTCCGGCAGCATCCCGCCCCTAGAAGCGAAACCTTCCATCGCCCGGATATACTGCGTTATATCCCGTCCGGCGGCCAGCTCATAATGTGCCCGCTCCCCGGTAAGGAGCGGCCAGGCGCGCCCTTTCCCCCAACTTAAGAACGGACCGCCGTCCGGTCGCTGCCCATACCCGTCATTATTGTAGCGGCGCCAACAGGGCCCGAACGGTGTATCTACCTTGAGCAAAGCGTCCACCACCTGCAAAGAATCCTCAATAAGAGAATCTCCCGGCTTACGAATACCGTAGCGAACAAGTTCCAGGAAACCAGCGTCAACGATATTTTTGGCCGGGTATGCCCAAGGGCCATCCGGAGGGCGGTTAAGGATGTTCAGGATACCGCGGTTAGGATCCTCATTCGGCGAGGGATCGTTAATATCTGTCGGATGGATACGGATATAATGCTTAGAAACCTCAGGGAAAATAGTGCCTTGGGTAGTTACTGTCCACTGTTCAATGTGGGATTCTAAAAAGTCGGCATATTCTTCTAAAAATACAGCGATTGTCGTTTGGCGGAACTGCCTGGCGATCTCCGCCGCACATATCAGAGCGGTAATGCTTGCCGCCAGGGTGGACGGCGAATAACCGCTGTTTTCCTCCCAGCGGTCTTGTTGCGTCATGGGGCCTTGCCGGATCAAATAAGCGGCCCCTGATTTTATCATCGGATAAGGATCAAATTCCCCTAAGGCATTGTTTCTCCATAATCGCCAGGCAAGTATGATGGGGAAAGCCACCTGGTCAAGCTGAATACCGCTCCAATAAGGTGTGCCGTCAATCCAGAAGTTCTGCGGGAAACCGCCGTCCGGCCGCTGGGAACAGGCTAAATAAACCAATGCCCTGAGTGGAGTGACCGAAGCGCTGCAAGCAAAAAGCCCGGTGGAGGTATTAAACAGGTCGCGTGTCCAGACCAGATGGTAGCCTCCGATGTCCTCATCGCCCTTGGCGTGTCCCCAGGGAATGCTGGCTGAGGCGATAAAAGCTCCGGCGAAGGTTTTATCCTCGTGGGCTAACAATAAATTATGACTGATCCGGTATAAACGCCCGCTATCTTGGGAGCATTTGTCGAGGTTGAGTATACTACAGCAGGTGCGTCCCCATTGCTCGACAAAATGTTCCCGATGCTCGCTAAATGAGATACTCAAGGACTGCATCAGGGTGGTGATGGCCGCGTGAGGGCCGTGACCGAACGCCAAAGCCAAAGTGAATTCCTTTTTCCTGGAGATATCAACCTGACCTATTACGGCAATATTCCCGTCCTCTACCCGGTCAAATTCCCAGTCCATTTGGAAATTATGATTGAGATCCTGCCAGCCGTCACTGACGCCGGCGTAACCGCAGGATGTTTTGACAAATCCCAGCGTCGCTCCCAGCGCCAGGTAGGTGCCCATCTTCCAGGCTAACAGCAGATCATTTCCGGCGATATGTACCCGCCTGGCGGAGTTGCCCCAGCCGCCCATCTCTAAATGCGGCGCCAGCAATACGTAAAGCTGTAAGCGGTTGGCCCATTCCGGTTCCACTTCCAGGTTGGTATGTATTAATACACAGGGTTGGTAAGGGTCGGCGATAATTTCTTTGACAATTTTGTATCGTCCTTCCGGGTCGCGGTTGGTTATCCGGTAGCCAAGACCGGTTTCGATATACTCGACCTTGCTCTTTAGGTGCCGCCGCTCTTCCTGGAAAAAAGTTTTTCCATCAGTAATCAGGAACTGCAAATCTCTTGTTTGGGGATGGTCAATCGTAGGGTAGTAAACCTCGTTTAAGATGCCATGCGAGATGGTGAACCATACGCGGCTGGAGGTCGAATAAGCTGTCCCCACACCTTCCTTAGTACTGGAAGTCCATTTGGGAGAAATTCCGGGGCGGCCAGGCGGACGCTTAGGGAAGGTATTCATATTATCTAACCCTTTGACAAAGGGGGATTAAGGGGGATTTTTCATCGTCACAAATAGGTCTGTGGTACCTTATCTTATTGTTTTATGAAGCCAAAAAAATAGAAATTCCTATACTACTAAATTAATCATGCAAGCTATAACCCGAATAATTAGGTTAACAAGCAAAAAGCGCCAGCCGTAAACTTATAAGCCGAGTTCTGTTCCCCCAAAGATACATTTATCTGAAGGGTGGTGATCATTTCTCTTACGATGCAGGTTACCCTAAGCACCTCTAGCGACCTACCCGAGGACATTTGGGCGGGCCACCCTATTTACTAGCCTTGTCCTCCTATTTGGTCTTGCTCCGAGTGGGGTTTACCAAGCCAGGAGATCACTCCCCTGCTGGTGCGCTCTTACCGCACCTTTTCACCCTTGCCGGCCACTCCCCCTGATTGAGATAAAATAGTTTGACGAAAGGCAGCTTTATTTAAAGTTTTTTGCTCGAAGGATGAGCGCTGACTAAATACAGATAAGCGGGAGCGGCTTAGGCGGTATGTTTTCTGTGGCACTTTCCTTAGGGTTGCCCCCACTGGGTGTTACCCAGCACTCCGCCCTGTGGAGCTCGGACTTTCCTCTAGCGGTCGACTACAGCCGCCGCCAGCGATCACCCGGTTTACGGCTGGCGTTCTTGCTTTTGGTATGGCTTCTTTTTGGCGCCTTCCCTGATTATTTTATTTACATAGGCATCCGCCTGACGGTTTTTCTCTCTGGGAATATGGATCAGGTCCACTGATTCAAATTGTCTTGCCAGTCGTTTAACTTCCAGATAAAGCGGCTTCAAATTCTCGCTTTTAACCTTATATTCACCTTTATACTGTTTTACCATGAGCTCAGAATCAGAATAAATCCGAAGTTGCCGGCCGTGTAGCTGCCTAGCCTGCCGGAGCGCCAAGATCAGGCCTGTATATTCAGCCACATTGTTGGTAGCCGTCCCAATATACTGACCTGATTGAGACAGAAGTTCCCCCCGGGAGTTATACAGAATCGCTCCAGCTCCGGCCCGACCGGGATTGCCTTGGGAGCCCCCATCAATGTAAATCACTAATTCCATAAGCTATCAGATATAGGTTTCAGTCATCCACTCGTTTACAAGCCAGCCTCTACCAGGCAATAATTTAAGCGTATAGATACAAGGAATTTCCATTTTATTCCCTCTCCCCAGCGGGGAGAGGAAGTGTAAAACTCGCCCGTAGGACGCTAAGTTTAATAATATCACCTGAGAACCTGGATAACAAATTTTTTTTTAATCGTAACAGGAAATTGTATAAACGGCTATGCAATACAGGCGCTGCCCGGGCGCTTTTGCTGTCCGGTTTTAGGCTTCTTATCTATAATACTGTTTAAACTCCTGCTTTGGCTCTCTTTCAGAGTAAATATAGAGCATGACGCCATTGGGATCTTTAATTGCAAACCCGCGATCGCCCCAGGGATGATCTTCAAGAGGCATAACCGGTTCTAAACCTGCATCAGTGAGTTTCTTATATTCCTGATCTACATCGTCTACAGCAAGGTTGTACATCAACCCTGCACAATTACATTTGGGTTGTTCCAACTGTTGCGGCGCCATGAACTGCAACTCGGATGATTTATTGCCGAATTGGAGATTGACGTACCAGCCGCAATCAAAGGTTATTTTAGCATCAAAATGCTTAATATAAAACTCCTTCGACTCCTCAACCTTGTCGGTTGCAATACACGAAGAAATGGTATTGACGATCATTTTGTTCCTCCTGTCCCGAATAATTCGGGATCATAAACATGCTCGGAGTTGGTCGCTTCCACAGCGGGAGTTTTTGGTAATTTGTATGAAAATTTTGTTTTTTGACCGTTATTATATAAGTGCCTGTATTCAAATAACATCATTAATGTTTGCCGTGGATTTATGAATAATCAGGCTGTCGAGGTTTTCTGCCGATGCGGACTTTTATGTCACTTTATTAATGGGACTAAAAAATGATGGTCCCGTAAAAAGCCGCCATTCCCGTGATATTATGTAACTCATGTTACGGCAAACTAAAATACTGACCAAGGCTCGGTGATTTTAACCGCAGAGAACGCAGAGGCCACAGAGAGTAGTGCTTATGCAACTCATTGAATTGGTTTATCCTCCGCGCTCTCTGTGTCCTCCGCGGTTAATAATTTATGGTTTTGGTAGATTGTCAATCCTTGCGTAAGGTGAGTTATGTAAATAAGATCCGCAAACATGACGGGCAGCGATAAATTTGGTCATTCCGCTTTATTTCCTCGAATAGCTGCGGAGGAATATGCATATGACAACCAGAACAGATCTCCTCTTGGGCCAAAACAACAGCCAAACCCCTCTTCAGCTTAAGCAGGCGCTCATAATCGGACAACACTTCCGGTTCCAGCTTCGCTTTGAGCTCACCGGCTTTAGATTTTATTGTATCTTGCTCAGTTTGATGCTTACCTACCTGTTGACACAACTTTTGGCATTCCTTTTCCACCCGCTTTTTTTCCTTAGATATTTGAGCCTTACGTCTCTTCAGGTCACCTTTCAATAAATCGGCTTCCTCAAGACGAACAATAATTTTCTCCTCCAATTTCCCGCTTTCCGTCTTAACTTTTTCTATCTCATTGAGCAGGCTCTGATATTCTCTGTTTGTCTTTACACTAAAAAGCTGCTTTTGGTACTTTGTTTTTTCTTCTTCTTTACTTTTTAGCGCGACTTCCAATTTTCGGTTTTCTTTTTGGTTCTCCTCAAATTTTGCTTTTGTTTCTTCAGCCTCTACTTTAGCCTGATCTAATCGCTGCCGCAATTCAGTCATCTCTTGTTCTAACATCTCTATCTTGCATTGGCGCTCCCTGAAGTGGAGTTCCAACTCCTGTAAGGTGATAAGATTTTCCAGGTTATGCTCCACCGATTACCTCCCTAATTCCAATGGAAAGGTTCCTGTTCGACTGTGCTCAACCGCAGTTCCACGGCTGGTTTGAGCCTCTTCTTTAAAGCTCTTAACAACCACTCCATAGTTAGCCGGTCAGTAGGGTAATGTCCCAACTCAACCAGAGACAGTCCCAAACTTTGCGCCCACATCGCCTTGTGATAACCAACTTCTCCCACCAAAAACACTTCCGCCCCTTTCTTCCACGCCACTTCCATTAGGGCGGCCCCGCTTCCGGTGTGCAGGGCTACTTGGGTTATCTGCCGACCCGGTACTCCCACTATTCTCAAGCGGGATAAACCTAGTTTCTCTTTGATTTGCCGACCAAACTCTCCTAAGGCGCTCCGGGGGATGCAGCCTAGCCTTCCCCGCCCACTCTTACCAAAAAGGGCCATTAAATAAAAATCATAAGCCGGCTCCTCATAAGGATGGGCTGAACGGAGAGCCTCCTTTACCGCCGGGACAGCAGACCTGGCCACCACCATCTCCAGCCGGACCTCCGCCACCCGGCACAACTCGCCGACCCGGCCTATATAAGGTCTGGCCCCCCTCTCTGGCACAAAGGTTCCTCTGCCTTCCATCCGGAAGGAGCAGCCGCTGTAAGCGCCTATCCGGCCTGCTCCGGCCTCTGTCAGCGCCTGATAAACATCCTCTACGTTGGCGTTAGGAATAAATGTCACTAATTTATAACACTCTTCCGGTTCCGGCTGGAGCGTCTCCACTTGATTTAACCCCAAGCATTCCGCTAAATAATCGGCCACTCCTCCAGGAACCGCATCCAGGTTGCTATGTGCGGTATAAAGAGCGATCTTGGCGTCCATCAGCCGGGATACCAGCCTGGCTAGCGGTGGATATTTACCGCATTCTCCGGGGAATTCCACCGACCAAGGGTGATGGGTAATAATAAGCTCGGCGCCCCAGTCCGCCGCTTCTTCCACCACCACCCGACAGATATTCACTGCCAGCAGAACTTTACTTACAGAAGCTTCAGCATCTCCCAGCTGGAGCCCCACTTTATCCCCCGGCTTAGCCAGATAAAGAGGCGCCGCCTCTTCCAATCGAACAATAAGCTGTGATATTTTCACCGGTTACCTCCCGAATAATTCGGGATCATAAACACGCTCCCGTTGGTCGCTTCCATAGCGGGAGTTATGAGCCATTTTGTTTTTTGACCGTTATTTTGTATGTAGCTGTATTCAAATAACATCACCAATATTTACCGTGGATTTATGAATAATCCGGTTACCTATCCTTGGGCGGTCTCACATAAAAAAAGTGCATCCCCATTTCTAAGGATGCACTCTATCTCACAGCAATAAACCAAAGGTCTTGTTCACAACAGCGCCTTTGTTCACAACAGCGCCCTTGATACTTATGAGCATATTGGCCTATCCGCCGATATACACTCTTCCGGATTGACTTGTCCTGCCCTTGCGCTGTTACACAGATCAGCCCGCTTGATTTTTTCAACGGCCATTCCCAAAGGTATGTTAAACTTTCACCTGAGCGGTCTCGCTTTTATAAGCGTTGGCGTTTACGCAGGCGCGGATATGGCAAACCCCCCTCCGCCAAAAATGCGTAAACATGCTCTATTTCATAATGATTTTATGGTGGGCCCACCTGGACTCGAACCAGGAACCAACCGGTTATGAGCCGGTAGCTCTGCCAAATTGAGCTATGGGCCCCCTCTTTGATGAGCGCCATTAAGTCCGCTTTTACCGCACCTGCCCGCTAATATAACACAGCCACCAGTCAGTATAACTTAGCAGGACAAACCTTGTCAAATCATCCCTTATCGCTAAGAGAGAGCAGCTAAATGCAGTCTAACGGGAAATGTTTTACTGTAAAGCCGGACAATGCTACGCCACCTAACCCCAACACCGACCTTATCGCACTCTTCAAACAGTTAGACGGCAAATTAACAGTAGAAATTCCTGAGCACTTTACTGCGGCTTGGATGGCGCAACTTGCGGAGAGCCTTAGCCTCAATCTGCCGAATTCTTTCCCTGGTTACTTCAAAGTTTTGTCCTACTTCCTCCAAAGTATGTTCATATGGTTCGCTAATACCGAACCTCATCCGCAAAACCTTTTCCTCACGGTAGCTTAAGCCGTTGAGAACTTTAGCTGTATGACTAACTAAATCGAGATTGATCACTCCTTCCACCGGCGGGACGGCGCCTTTATCCTCGATGAAGTCTCCCAGATGGCTGTCCTCCTCCTCTCCAATGGGAGTTTCCAAAGAAATCGGCTCTTGAGCGATCTTCATAACTTTACGCACCTTATCCACCGGCAAGCCCATTTTTTCGGCAACCTCTTCCGGGAGCGGTTCACGGCCCATCTCTTGTACCAGCGCCCGCGAACTGCGAATAAGTTTGTTGATGGTTTCAATCATATGTACCGGAATCCTGATAGTCCTCGCCTGATCCGCAATGGCCCTTGTGATTGCCTGACGTATCCACCAGGTAGCATAGGTACTGAATTTATACCCGCGCTGGTACTCAAATTTTTCCACCGCCTTCATCAAGCCGATGTTTCCTTCCTGGACAAGGTCCAGAAACTGCAACCCGCGGTTGGTGTATTTTTTGGCGATACTAACCACCAGCCTCAGATTGGCCTCTATGATCTGCTGTTTGGCTTCTTCGGCTTCCTGCTTGGCCACATCCAGATTATTGAGAATTATTTTGATCTCTGAGGCGTTAACCCCGGCTTCTTGTTCGTAGTAGCGGATACTGCGCTGAGCATTACGAATAAGATGGTCTTTCTCCAGCAGCGTCTCATAGGAAAACCCCCGGTTCTCCATCTCTTCTAAGTCTTTGGATTTGTTATGGTCTACCAATAACTGATGCAGCTCTTCAGCCTTCAGCCCCAGTTCTTGCTCATACTTAATAATCTCCCCTGTTCGGGAGGAAATCTTATCCATCACCTTCTGAATCAGACAAATAAAACGGTTGATCTGGGAGGGATTAAAAGTTGTCTCCTTGATTAGGGAAGATACCCGCTGACGATTCTTTCGCAACCCAGCTTCCGCTTCATGTCTATGTTCACAACTAATATTCCTGCGAAATAGTTTACTGCGCAGCTCTTGGATTTTCTTATTCAACTTCTCCAGTTCAACAGCTCGAGTAATGAATTGCTCCTGCTCTTGCTCACTGCTTTTGGCATCTAACTCATCATCGTCTTGTGAGAGAATATCCCAGATGCCGATCTTGCCCAAGAGAAGTTTATCTTTTAAAACGACAACCTCCCTCGCTGGAATAGAAGTCAGGGTAATAACTTTCTCTACGCCTAGCCTTCCCTTTTCGATTTTTTTAGCAATAACAATCTCTCCTTGACGGGTCAATAAAGGTACCGTCCCCATCTCCCGTAAATAAAGTCGTACTGGATCATCAGTCCGGCCAAAACATTCTGTATCTACTCCCACTGGTTTAGCTTTCCGGGCTGTATTTAATTTAATTTCGTTAAATTTCTGGTCCAGACTCCCCCCCCGTTCCGGTTGATCAAAGGAAGGCAACAGGCCATTTGCCTGATCTGAAGAGGTTGATTCCGGTGCTAGAATCTCGGTTGTCTCTCCTCCTCCTTCATATTCGGTGTAATAGTTGTCTTTGCCAAAGATTTCCCTGAACTTGGAGTCTTTAGTTTCCTTCATGCGTTCACTTTCCTCATGTTAATAGGGATGTATTGCCACAAAAAACTTGCGGCTGGTAAATATATATTAAGCTGTCGATGATCCTTTCCGGACCATCTTCAGCTTTTTTACAAGGTCCCCATAATTCTCCAGCGCCTGCCGGTCAGGTTTAATCGGGAAAGAACCCGATAAGACCATCTCTTGCTGAAGCCGCGCCAGTTTTACCTTCAATTGAGCATTTTTTATAACTCTCAAACAATCCTCTACTATCTGGCGGGCCTCCTCATCTTCCTCCGCGGCGTCCATCAGAAGCGCTGAGACCTGGGCCTTCTCAGTCTCGGTCGGCAAGTCTCTGAGTAATTTGGAAAAGTCCAGTTCTCCCGCTTCCCCTTGCCGGGCAATGAGGTTAAAAATAGAGGCATAACCGGAAGTAGTAAAATCACCACACTTAAGCTCCCCCAGCAGCTTGTCTCTGACAGGTTTCCTGGTCAAAGCTAAACCTAGCAGCAACCGCTCAGCTACCTCCTGAGCTTTAGGTATGACCTCAACCGGCTTGCTTTCCGGCTTAGGCAGACGCTTTTTACCGGCTATCACGGCCTTCTCCAACTCAGAGAGCAATACCTTCTGTTTTACATGAAGCCGCTCCGCCAACAGCGTTAAATAACTTGCCCGCTCTACCGGATGTGAAATTTGCGCTAACACCGGTAAAACCCGATTAGATGCTTCAATTTGGCCGGCAACCGTATCCAACGGTAATCCAACCGTGGCCTGCTCTATAACAAATTCTACCAAAGAAATTGATTTATGCAAGCACTCTTTAAAGGCTGCCGGTCCATGTTCTCTTAGATAAGTATCCGGGTCAGCGCCTCCATTGTCTCCAGCAGACGCCCCCAGAACGGCTACTCTTACCTGGAGCCCGCTTTCGAGGAACAGCCCCCAGGATCTGGCCGCCGCCGCCGCACCGGCCGGGTCAGCGTCAAACAATATGACCACTTGTTCGCAAAGAACCTTTAACTGCCGCACATGGTCGGCAGTGAGCGCCGTTCCCAGGGTGGCCACGGTATTTATAAAACCATATTGATGGGCGGCCAACAAGTCAAAATAGCCTTCTACTATAATGGCTTGATTTTCTTGTTTGATAGCTTCCCGGGCCTGACACAACCCATAGAATATCTTTCCTTTATGGTAGATGGGGGTATCAGGAGAGTTAAGGTATTTAGGCACTCCTTCCGCCTCAAGCAACCGGCCCCCGAACCCTGTTATTTGGCCACCGGCATTCCAAATGGGGAAAATCAGCCGCTCCCGGAAGCGATCATAATACCCGCTTCTCTCACCTCTCGGCACGACCAGACCTGCCCGCACCAAATCCTCGGGCTGGAAGCCTTTAGATACCAAAAACTGGAGTAATCCCTCCCACTCCGGTAAGGCATATCCTAAACCGAACTTTAGGGCCAGATCTCCACTTACCCCCCGGTCCTCAATATATCGCCGGGCCTTCTCTCCCGCAGCCGCTTCCCATAGTTGCCGCCTGAAGAAGCCGGCGCCAATCTCATGAATTTTGTAAAGCAGCTCCTTTTCTTTAAGTTGCGCGGAGACATTTGCGCTCTGCCTTGGAGTAGGCAGCCTCACACCGCAACGATCAGCCAGCAACTTCACTGCTTCAGGGAAGGAGAGATGTTCATGCTTCACTATAAAACCGAACACATCGCCGCCCACACCACAACCAAAACAATGAAAGATCTGCCTTTCGCGGTTAACCGCAAAGGAAGGGGTCTTCTCTGCATGAAACGGGCATAAACCACAGTAGTTGCGGCCCTTAGGTTTTAGGGAAAGGTAACTTCCTATTACATCGACGATATCTAACCGGTTCCGAATTTCAGCCAGAATACCATCTGGAATGTTTAGCGCCAAATTTTCCCTCCCACTAAACTGTAATTACCGGAATTAACGGACAATCCGGTAAAAACCAGAGCAAGCGGCCACCTCTAGTTTTTCGGTTTCCATAAGTTTATCTAACAATAAGTTCATGCCTAAAGTATCCGAGGAGATGTGGCCTGCAATTACTACATTAATATGATTTTTCTCGGCTTCCTTTCTATGTTCCTCTCCGATATGCATCCCCACAATAGTTCCAATATCGGTTGTGGCTAATTTCTCAAAGGCTTCCTTACTTCCTCCCGTCCCTCCGGTCATATCAACGAAAATTTTCCCGCAGCGATTAGCGGGCGCCCCCGCCAAAACCGCCGGAGGGGTACCATCAGCCGCCGCTTTCTGGTATTCAGGTATTTCCAGGATAATATCAACAACCTCTTTAACCGTATCCGGCTCCTTCTCCTCCATAAGCTGCTGCAAAAAGTGAGCGACGGAGTTATCGGCAGGAGTATGAATACATAGGAGAGGAATATCTAACAGACGGGCGATGTCTACCGTCCGCAGATGATTAACGGGCATTAATTTCCGTCCCACTTCTTTTATACGTTCCTGAAGGATTCCTTCAGCAACATTAATCGGGACGCCAAATTTATGCAACACGTCCGCCTGCATATGCATCACCTGGTAGAGATTGGCTAAAGCGCAACCCTCCGGGTGATGAGAAATGACTAAATCTATTTTGGAGCCTTTTCCCTTTAGTCTATCCGCTAGTAATATCTCGCCCGCCTCGATGTCTATCCCTACCAGAATACCCTGTACCACCTGCTCCAAATCTCCATAGAGAACCCGGGTGTCTGAGTATGGATTGCGGAGCCGCTCGGTATCATAATATTTCTTATCTTTTTCGCTGAGTTCCCGGTACTGTTTGCCGACTTGCTCAAGCTCTTTCTCCGTCCGCTTTCGACCTCGCGGATCGCGATCCTTGCCGATTTCTAATGCTGACCGATATATTTCTCCCAGCTTCAATATACCTCCTGAATTTTATGTAGTTGAAGTAATAAAACCTCAACCGCCCCAACCCTTAATAGAGGGATAAGCGCAATAAAAACACCGGTAATCCATATGCTACAAATAAATATAAAGCTTACGTATACAACAGCTTACTCTAAGCCCTAAAACCAATCTTTAAAACAGTGGAAATAACTGATAGGACATTAGATATAACGAATCTTATGTTGTTTTTATTGATGCAATCGTAAAAAGTCCCGGGTATCCCATTGATTTGTAATGAAATTTGAGATTGCTTCGCTTCGCTCGCAATGACAAAAATCGGCGCTTTTTGACTTTTTACGAAACCATCTTTATTAATTATGTTAAAAAACAAACTCAATAATCCCTATCAAAAAAACGATCTTCTTCCGCTTTTCTTTTTCGCTGCCAGAGCCTTACGTTTACGCTTCACACTGGGTTTTTCATAGTGTTCTCTTCTTTTGATTTCAGT